>CAXTRU010000123.1:2939-9342 GCA_964246665.1 uncultured Acidobacteriaceae bacterium | reverse complement strand
CGTGGGTGGGCATCGCTGCGGGCCTGGGACGGGCGCAGTTGGTGGCGTGGCTGGTGGCCTTTGGGTTGTTCTACCTGCCCATGGCCGTGGCGGTGTACTACCTCAATCGCGAGATGCCCCTGGAGGGTGGGCTGTACGTGTGGGCACGGCGCGCGTTTGGCGATGCGCTTGGCTTTCTCACGGCGTGGAACATCTGGGCCTATGGCCTTGCGGTCATCGCTACCGTGCTGTCGCAGATCCCTAGCGAGCTTCGCTACCTCATCGGCCCAAGTGCGGCCAACCTGCCGGAAAACAAGCCCTTCGTGGCTGCGCTTTTGAGCGTGTTCCTCTTGCTGCTGGCGTGGTCGGCGCGGCGCGGCCTGGCGCTGGGCAAATGGATTCATAACGTGTCCAGCGCGGCCATGATGTGTACCTTTTGCCTGTTGATCGCGGCCCCGTTCTGGGCCTGGACTCACGGCGCGCCGCTGCACTATGCGCCGTTTGCGTTGCATCTGCCGGCACGCGATCCAACCTCGCTCAGTTTGCTGGGGCAGACGCTGTTTGCCGCGGCCGGCCTCGAATACATCGCCATCATGGCCGGCGAGACGCATGCCGCCAATCGCGACATCGGCCGATCTATCTTGATTGCGTCGCCCATCATCTTCCTGATGTTTGTGCTGGGCACCGCGTCCGTGCTCAGCTTCCATGAACTGCACGCGGCCATCGGCATCAACTACGTCGCACCGATCCCGCAGACCCTGAGCCTCGCCTTCGGCGAGCACGGCTTTGGCGCCGTCGTCAGCAAGATCGCCATCCTGTTGCTGCAGATCCGCATCCTGGGCGCGGCCAGCTTTATCTTCACCGGCGTTGTGCGTTTGCCCATGGCTGCGGGCTGGGACCACCTTGTGCCGGAGTGGTTGGCGCGCCTGCACCCGCGCTACAGAACGCCGGTGAACTCCATCCTGGTGACGACACTTGTGGTCGCGGCTCTGCTGATCCTCGGCTCCGCCGGTGTGCACGCGAGCGAAGCCTTTGCCGTGCTGAACGACACCTCCTCCGAGCTGTACGCACTGGCCTACCTGGCCATGTTTCTGATCCCCATCGTTGGCGCGCGTTCGCTGCGGGAGCGGCTGCCGCGCGCTGTTGCGTGGATCTGCGGCCTCGGTGTGGTCACGATTCTGTTTTGCCTTGCGTTCAACGCATATCCGTTCCTCGATGTCGCCAGCGCCGGGTCGTTTGCCGCGAAGATTCTTGGCACAACGCTGGTGCTCAACGGGCTCGGATATGCGTTTTACCGGATGCGGTCGCGGGTGCGCCCGTCCGAGCCGATCACTGAGACGACATAGCTAGATCCCGCGCAGCAGGTCCGACAGGCTGAGGCCGAAGCCGAGCGCAAAGATTTCCATGGTGGGCAGGCAGACCGACTTCTTCCCGCGTTCCACGTCGGAGATGAAGGTCCGGTCGATGCCGAAGTGGACTGCGACTTCGATCTGCGTCATGGCCCGTGCCTGGCGCAGCTCGCGAACACGGCGTCCGAAGCGGCTGGCCACATCGCGCGGCAAGCTCGGATCCTCTGCTCGCCTGACCGGCAAAGGGCAGGGCTGCGGGACGAACCTGTTCTGGCCAGGCCTGGGGGTTGTGTGTGCAACCGGGGCGATGGTTGCAAACATCCGGGCGTTGCCCTGAGCCGGAACCGTGGCTTTGTACACCGGGGTCGGGTGTGAGGTACGAGGCATGTTCAAGAGCTGCATGTCACCTTCTCCAGCACGCCCCGCGGCACGGGGCAAAGTGCACCGCGTCTCGCTTACAGGGGCTGCTACCTCCTAAGGCGGTAACGGGCGGGAAAAGGGGTCAAACTTTCTTGCGACGGTTGGTGGTCTGTGACCTGCGAACACTTGCGGCATCGAATGGGGCGATGCCTGAGCTGCCCGAGGTTGAAACGGTTGCCAATGGCGTGCATGCCCGCGTCGCCGGGCTCCGCATCGACCGCGTGTGGACCAGCGGCAAACCGCAGACCTTCAAGTCGCCCGAAGCGGAGCTGGTTGAGGTGCTCACCGGTGCCCGCATCCAGCGGGTACGTCGTGTGGGCAAAACCGTGGTTTGCGATCTGCGCTCCGCAGACTTCTCCGCAGCTGGCCATCACGCGAGCGCGCAGGAAAGCGACGCTGAGGCGCAGAAATCCCACGAGGCGCAGCTGCTCGTGCACTTGGGGATGACGGGGCGCCTGCTGGTCAGCGCGCCCGAGGTGCCCTGGCCGCCGCACACGCATGCCGTGCTGAGCCTTAGCGATGGGCGCGAGCTGCGCTTCGTCGATCCGCGGCGCTTCGGCCGGCTCAACGTCGTGCGGGAAGAGAGCGGCTACCAGGGGCCGGGCGCCGAGCCCACCACGATCAGCCCGGAAGCTTTTGCCAGGCTGTTCAAGGGACGCAAGCTGGCCATCAAGGCGGCCCTGCTCAACCAGTCCATCCTGCATGGAGTAGGGAATATCTATGCGGACGAAGCGTTGTTTCGTGCCGGCATTCGCCCTCGTCGCGCGGCCGGGCGGCTGTCGCGCACAGAGCTTGGCCGCCTCCATGCCGCACTGCAACAGGTGCTGGCCCGCGCCATCGAGCTAGGTGGGTCGTCGGTCTCGGACTACGTGGATGCTGCAGGGGTGCGCGGCTTCTTCCAGCTGGAGCACAAGGTGTACGGCCGCGCCGGCGAGACCTGCAACGACTGCGCTACGCCCCTGAAGAAGATCATTGTCGGCGGGCGCACCACAATCTACTGCCCCAAGTGCCAGCACTGACCGGGTATGCTAGCAGCGGCCTGCCGCCTGCTCGGCCGCGAGCGCCGCACCCAGCACACGGGTGATCTGGTCTTCGGGAACAATGTCGAGATGGTAGCCCTGCAGAGGGCTCATCTTCACCATCTCGTGCAGGTGATTGCGCAGCAAATTCAGGTCTAGGAAGCGGATGTTGTAGCCGGTGAAGAAGAACTTGCCCGCACCCATGACGTGAATGCTGGACGCAACCGCGGCAGCCAGGGCCCGGTGCCAGAAGTCGCGGAACTCCATACAACGCGCATCGGGGTCTTTGCGCCGGGTGGCTGCCTCGAACACCTCTTCCGGCTCCATATCCAGGAAGCGCAACCGCATGGCGCGGTGGCCCATGATGCCTTCTAGGTGCCCGCGCCCACCGCAACCGCAGTAGTTTTCGCGCTCGTCCAGCGTCACCACGGTGTGTCCGCCTTCCCACACACCGTCCATGAAGGGATAGCAGCCGCAGCCGATGCCGGTGCCGAGCGTCCAGACCCGGATGCGGCTGTCGAGCTTGCCGGAGCGGGCAGCCAGCCCGGCCGCGATCGCGTCTGCATCGTTGGACACGGTCACCGGCGCCTTCAGGCCACGGGAGCCCAGCGCCTGGCAGAGCAGCTCGCTCATCCGTGCGCCCTTGAGCTGCGGCAGGTTGGGCGCTTCTTCCACCACGCCGTTACGGATCAATCCAGGCAAGGCCACGCCGACACCGGTCACATTGCCCTTCTGGCCGTTGGTGACCCGCAGCGTCAGGTCACAAATCGCCGCGACCAGCGCCTCGGTGTGATATTCCAGCAGAAAATCTTCATCGTCCGTGGCGCCCGACGCTGTGCCGTCGGGCAGGGTCTGCATGGGCCCAACCAGCTTGCCGTCGACGAGCAGACCGGCATACAGTCGCTGCGCAACGACAACGCCCACCGTAAGGAGGCCGTTGGCCGTTGAGCCTTCCGCGTTCTGGGGTGTATCCATGGCAAGCATCGGTGCCTCCTGGCGGCTTCTCAGAGAAAGGCTCAGCGGTGCGCGCGATCAGCGTGCCGTCGGGCGAGCGTGGAGAGACGGTAGCTTGCCTGCCCCATACTCGTCAAACGGAAAAATCAGGTTGGCAGCCGGGCCGGCTGGCGGCTGCGGCCAGACCCCGCCGAGCTCCGGCCTACTCGAACTTCGACAAACGATTCAACCCGTTGAAGGCAGCGACCTTGTAGCACTCCGCCAGCGTCGGGTAGTTAAAGACCGTTTCCACGAAGTAATCCAGCCTGCCGCCGAGCGCCATCACGGCCTGGCCGATGTGGACCAGTTCGCTGGCGCCTTCGCCGATAATGTGCACCCCCAGCAAGGCGTGCGTTTCCCGGTGAAAGATCAGCTTCAGCCGTCCGGTGGTGTCGCCGCGGATTTGCCCACGAGCGATCTCGCGGTAGTACGCCACGCCGACCTCGTAGGGCACATCTTCCTCGGTGAGCTGCTCTTCGGTCTTGCCCAGGAAGCTGATCTCGGGAATGGTCCAGATGCCGTACGGGTAAAAGCTCGGGTTGGACACGATGCCCTCGTCCCCGAGCGACCGTGCCGCCGCGATCCGGCCCTGTTCCATCGACACAGACGCTAGCGACGGGAAGCCGATCACGTCGCCCACGGCGTACACGTTGGGGACCTTGGTGCGGAAGTCCTTATCGACCGGGATGCGCCCGCGGTTGTCGGCTTCCAGGCCAATGGCCTGCAGGTTCAGCTCGTCCACATTGCCTTGGCGTCCCACGGCGTAGAGCAGCGCGTCGCCCTGCACCTTCTTCTTGGACTCCAAGTGCGCCACCACGGAGCCGCCGCCCTCGATCTCTTCGACCGATTCCACCTCTTCGTTCAGGCGCATGGTCACACGCGCATCGCGAAGGTGATAGCTCAGCGCTTCCACGATCTCCTGGTCGGCAAACTCCAACAGCCGGGGCCGCCGCTCGATCAGCGTGACGCGCACGCCCAGCGCGGCGAACATGCAGCAGTACTCCACGCCGATGACGCCGCCGCCGACGATGATCATCGTCTTGGGCAGGTTGGTGAGGTTCAGCACCAGGTCGGAGTTGATGATGGTCTTGCCGTTGATGGGCACCTTGGCCGAGCTGGCCGGCTTGGTACCCGTGCCGATAATGATGCTTTTGCCTTCATACAACGTCGACCCGCGTGAGTTGGTGACCCGGACGTGGGTTGGGTCCTCAAAGCTGGCCGTTCCGGTCAGCATCTCCACGTTGTTGCGCGAAAGCTGGGCGTCGGTGACGTCGATTTCGGTCTTGATCACGTGCTGAACCCGGAAAGCAAGGTCCGCCATGGTGATGCGTTCCTTGACCCGGTAGTTCATGCCGTAGATGGATTTGTAGTTGTAGCCGGAAAGGTGCAGCACGGCCTCGCGCATGGTCTTGGAGGGGATGGTGCCGGTGTTGATGCATGCTCCGCCGACCACCTCGCGCATTTCGACCAGCGCGACGCGCTTGCCATGCTTGGCGCCATAGATGGCGGCACGCTGCCCTGCCGGGCCGGAGCCGATAACGATAAGGTCGTACACAGTGCCCATAGAGGTGGGTGGCTTCTCCCTCGGGTGAAGGACGGCCTTTGCAGACCGTGAACGGGCAAAAGGTCGTCTCGAAAGCGATTTCCGGCGTGCCGCTCCCTATCATAGACCCGAAAGCGGCCTACGCCGGTATGCCGGTGGGGGAGAGGTCTGGCGGGATGGTGGTAGCTAGCGGAGGCGCTGTGCGTTACGCAATCACAAACCTAAGCACGCCCTTGCCCGCATCCTCATTGGACTCTGCGAAGACACGCCGGTTGCGGCTACGAGCCAGCGTGGAACGATGGGTTGTTGACGGCATCGATGTTATCCAGCTGCGCGAGAAGGCCCTGGACACCGGCGAAGTGTTTGAGCTTGCGGCAGAGGCCGTGGAGCTGCTGCGAAGGCACCTCGGGCCATACCGCCCGCGCCTGCTGGTCAACGGCCGTCCGGACATCGCCGCGGCCGCAGGGGCCGATGGCGTCCACCTCACCTCGCGTGCGGGCGAGCTCACCCCGGCGCAGGCGCGTACCGTGTTTCGGCAGGCCGGCCTGCCGCAGTGCCTGGTCAGCATCAGTTGTCACACAGCCGAGGAGGTAGCGATGGCGCGGGACAGACATGCCGACCTGATCCTGTTTGGCCCCGTCTTCGGCAAGATCGTCGCTGGACGCACCGTCGCCGAGGGCGTGGGCCTGGAGGCACTCGCGGCTGCCTGCCGCCTCGCCCATCCGGTGCCGGTGCTCGCCCTTGGCGGCATTGCGGCTGCAACGGTCCCGTTGTGCCTAACGCATGGCGCGGCCGGCGTAGCGGCCATCCGCCTGTTCGCCGGCACGGCGGACCCGCATGAGAAAATGGAGGGGTGATGGTGATGAAACCGGCCCAGCTTGTGGATGAGCCCCTTGTGCTCAACGTCGAGATCCCCGCAGGACAGATCGACTACGCCCCTGACGTTCGCCAAACAGGTCCGCTGACCGTGAAAGGCCGCGCCGAACTGCTGATTGAGCATCGCGGGCATAAGGAAACGGTCGAAGACATCCGCATCCGTGCCCACGTTCACGGCAACTTCGAGCTGCTCTGCGCACGCTGCCTGACCGGCGTGCCCACAC
>CAXTRU010000123.1:0-2929 GCA_964246665.1 uncultured Acidobacteriaceae bacterium | reverse complement strand
TCCACGAATTCATCTACGTGAACGATCCCGACCTGATCTTCCGCCCCGGCGGCGTGGATGCCGAAAGCGGCGAACACGCGATCACGGAAGATGAGACAGAAATCGGGTATTATGAAAAGAGCGGCCTGCCGCTGGAGGACGTCGTGCGTGAGCAGGTGCTGTTGACCCTGCCCGGACGGACACTTTGCCGGGAGGATTGCAAAGGGCTTTGTCCACACTGCGGGGCGGATCGAAACGCCACCGAGTGCACCTGTGACAACACCGTCGCGGACTCCCGCTGGAGTGCATTGGCGGGCATCGCTACCAAGCCTTAGCAGCGCAGACGATTTTTGCAGGATCCGCCGACCCTGGGTTCACGCCTCTGGACGGCCATTTTGAGTTTGAGAGGGTACACCCATGCCGAATCCGAAACGGCGCCACAGCAAGCAGCGCACCGCCAAGCGCCGCTCCCACGACTTCCTGGTTCCTACCGGCGTTTCTGCCTGCCCCAATTGCGGTGAGCGCAAGCTGCCGCATCGCGCCTGCAAGAAGTGCGGGCAGTACAAGGGCCGTGAGGTCCTCACCGTCCAGGAAGCGCAGTAGTTACCCAGTTTCATCCCGCAGTCACAGGCCCTCGCGTATCCTGCGCTTGGGCCTGCTCTGTGTTCACGCTCCTGCGTCGCTGAGTTCGCCGTTCCTCGCATGCCAATCGACATCGTTCTCGATGCCATGGGTTCCGACAAGGCGCCCGACCCGGAGATCCGCGGCGCCATCCTGGCCGCGCGTACGCTGGATGTCCGCGTTCACCTCGTCGGCCCGGAAGAGATGCTACGGCCGCGCCTCCGTGAGTGCCTGAAAAGCTCCGAACGCAAACAGGGTCTTTCCCTGCCTGGCAGCAAGCCGGACAAACTTCCCGTGTTCATCAAGCAGGCCGATGAGTGGATCACCATGGAGGACAAGGCGGCTCTGGCAGTCCGCTCCAAAAAGGGATCGACCATGCGCGTGGGCCTGAAGATGGTCCGCGAAGGCCATGCGGGCGGCTTCGTCACCGCCGGCAACACCGGCGCCGCTATGGCTACAGCCAAGATGGTTCTGGGCTCGCTTGCGGGTGTGGACCGCCCGGCGCTGGCCACCATTCTGCCCACCACCGCCGGCACGCCTTGCGTGTTCCTCGACGTCGGCGCCAATGTGGACTGCGACCCCAAAAACCTGCTTCAGTTCGCCGTCATGGGTTTTATGTACGCCAAGAGCGTACTGCACATGCCCGAGCCGCGCGTCGGTCTTCTGTCCATCGGCGAAGAGGAGACCAAGGGCAATACCCTCACCCGCGAAACCTTTCCGCTGCTCCGCGAACTGGCGGCCCAGCACGGGATGCGCTTTGTCGGTAACGTCGAAGGCCGCGATTTGTATAACGGCCAGGTCGACGTTGTGGTTTGCGACGGCTTTGTGGGCAACGTGGCCCTGAAGACGAGCGAAGGCTTGGTCAAGCTCGTCAACACCTCCCTGCGCGAAAGCCTGAAGTCGACGATCACCTCCACCGTCGGCGCACTGCTCAGCCAGCAGGCGTTCAAGGCGTTCAAAAAGCGGCTCGACTACCGTGAGTACGGCGGCGCTCCGCTGCTGGGCGTGCGCGGGGTCTGCATTGTCGGCCATGGCTCGTCCAACGAGCGCGCCATCATGAACGGCATCCGCGTCGCGGCGGAGTTCGCCGCCAATGAGGTCAATCCGGCGATCGAAGCCATGCTGGCGTCCAAGCTCGGGGCCTCGGAAGACCCTGCCGCGTAGACTGCGCGCCTTCACCCGCTCAAAACTCCTTCACACCCCGCCAAAATTGGTGCCACACCCGCAAGCGCAGTGTGGGCATCGCCAAGCACCCTGCTGCCATCCCAAGGCCTTGTGTTCCGCCTGTACGCCTTGGTTCGAGCACCCCAGACGCCATGGAGGGCACCTATGCCACAGATCGTCGACCAAACGCAGCTTCCCGCCTTCCCCGCCGGACAGGGCAAAGGTGCCCATTTCCGCCCCCTGCCGCAGGACGTTGAGGACGGCAAGGTTCGCGCGCACACCATCCAGACCATCAACGCTGACCGCCAAACACTCTACAAGCTGTGGCGCGACGTCGCCAATGCGCCCAAGTTTCAGGAGTACGTCGTCAGCGTCGTGCCCGTTTCGCCCACGCGCAGCACCTGGACCTTCGGCGACCCCGAAGACCCGCAAAGCAAGCGCGTCAGCTATGACACCGAAATCTACGAGGACATCCCGGGCGAGCGCATCGCGTGGCGGTCCATCGACACCGACTTCGACGAGCAAGGCGAGGTGCACTTTACCGACCACCCCAACGGCCGCGGCACGGTCGTCACCCTGCGCGAGAACATGAAGGCTCCCGGTGGCCGCCTCACCATAGCCGCTGCCGCACTGGCCAAGCGCACACCGCGCCAGATCGTCATCGAAGACCTTCGCCACTTCAAGGAGCTGGCTGAGGCCGGCGAGATCCCCACCGTGGTCAACAACCCACACGGTCCACGCGGCTTCAGCGGCTCCCTCAAGCTGCGCTTGTACGGCGAAAACAACCCCACGCCGCCGGGCACCAGCAACCTGAGCCAAGCCGTGGCGCCAAGCAGCACACCCTCCTAAGCCTGGCCGTACCTTTCCCGTCAGGCCACACTCTTCTTCTTGTCATTCCCCAAGCGGGGACTAGCTTTTCGCGGCTCACTATGCGGCCCCAAACATCACCGGAGAAACCCAAATGAAGGCAGTCTGCTGGATGGGCACAAGCAACGTCCAAACCCTTACCGTCCCCGATCCACAAATCGTCAACCCGCACGATATTGTTATCAAGGTCACCAAAACGGCGATCTGCGGCTCCGATCTTCATCTGTTCGACGGCTACATCCCGACCATGGTTCCCGGCGACATTCTCGGCCATGAGTTCATGGGCATCGTCGAAGAG
>CAXTRU010000122.1:0-9344 GCA_964246665.1 uncultured Acidobacteriaceae bacterium | reverse complement strand
TCCAAAACGCCTCTGGCACGGCAGCGGCGGTGTGGACGGCGTTGGAGTGCGACCCCTAGCCTTGCCGGCACGGCATGAGCGAGGCTACAAGGGCAGTGCTTCGCGAAGCCGGGTGGCCAGCGCCACAAAGGCAGCGCCGTTCACAGGCTCGCTGGACTCCAGCATCTGTTCCATCACGCGAGCAATGTCGGTGCCGACCGGGTAGCCGAACATGCCGAGCGATCCGGCGAGTTTGTGGGCGATATCGCTGGCCTCGGTGCGCCGCGCCTGAGAAAGTACACCACACAGCGCCTCCCCGGCCGCAGCCTCCAGGGAAGCGACGCGGTCCCGCATGATCGGGAGGTTCTGCAACCAAATCCGCGACAGCAGCTCAGTCGGGTCGAAAGCAAGGCCGTTTGGCGCGGACCCCGTGCTCGGAGCGTCGCGCCTCCCCTGCCATGGCTGATGTTGTTCTGGGGCCGATCCTGGCATGGGCGGATCAATTCCAGCCAAGGGCCGCTGCCATCTGATCCGCCAAGGTGAGCGGATCAAAGGGTTTGAAGAGCACCCCGGAGACGCCCAGGCCGGCAAAACGGCGCTGGTCGACGCCCTGCACCTTGGCTGTGAGCAGCACAACAGGGATGTGCGCCAGGCCGGGCGTGTTCTGTATCTTGCGAAACGTGGTGGGGCCGTCCATCGCGGGCATCATGACGTCCATCAAAATGGCGTCCGGGCGCTCGGTGATGGCTTTTTGAATGCCGGTGGTGCCGGAGTTCGCGGTGCAAACGGTCCAGCCGGCGACGGTTTCAAGGGAAAGAGCGGCGACTTCGCGAATGTCGTCCTCGTCGTCAATAATCAGGATTCTGCGCACGGTCCTAGTAACCTGCGAAAAGGGATAAGTGAAACAAACTACCTGCCGGCGGTTAACTCCAAGGCCGGGTTATGCAAATGGCGAACCATTGCAAGCACGAGGTTCTCTATCTCTTTTGGCTGAACTCGAGCTTTTGTGAGGAACTGCGTTGGACCAAGGCGTAGTTGTTCTTTCTCCTCAGAGGAGACTTCACGGCCGGAGTAGACCACCAACGGCAACGTTCGAAGATTTGGCTGACGGCGCAACCAGTTGACCAGGGCAAACCCGCTGCCATCGGGGAGACTGAGGTCGAGCACCAGAAGTTCAGGTGGGTTGGTCTCGCAGGCTCGAACCGCCTCGTTCAAGGACGGTGCGTGTTCGATGCGGACGCGGCTGTCGTCCAGGTCGCCCTGGAAGCTGGACAGCACGACGGTGGCAAGATCGGCATCGTCTTCCACCAACAGGATGCGTGCGGGTCCGTTGCCGCGCTGCAGAACGCGGCCAATCTCAGCGAGCAGGATGCCCGGGTTGAAGGGCTTCTGCACCCACCCTTGCGCCTTCGCGATCAGCGGAGAACGCGTGCCGTTCATCGTGGCGGGGGAAAGTACACTCAGCACGACGATCGGGATGGATGAGGTAGCCGGATTTTCCTTGAGCCGTTCGATGGTCTCCCATCCGGTGAGGCCCGGCATGTACAGGTCCAGCAGAATGGCCTCGATGTTGCCGTGCTCCGCGGTTTGCAGGGCAGCCTGGCCGGACTCGGCCTCGAGCACGGTATAGCCCTGATTGCGGATGTGCTCGGCGACGACGTGCCGGACGCTCGCATCATCGTCGACCACCAGGATGGCGCCGTGCCCCTGGGTCTCCGGCAAGGGCTGGGCTTCACTGGCAGGGGTGCGTGGAAGGCGCACGATGAATGTAGTTCCCGGAATGGATGGGATGCGTTCATCATTGCGTTCGGCCCAGATCTCGCCCCCGTGCTGGTGCACAATGCTGCGACAGATCGCCAAGCCAAGGCCGGTGCCGCCCTTTTGCCGTGAGTCGGAAACCTCGACCTGGTTGAAGCGCCCGAAGATACTTTCCAGCTTGTCGGCCGGCACGCCGCGCCCGTGGTCCTCCACCCGCACCGTCAGGTCATGGAGATTGGTGCTGGTTTCGACGCGAACCGTGGAGCCTGCCGGGGAAAACTTGATGGCGTTGGACAGCAGATTGGTGAGCACCTGCTGCAAACGGTCCGGGTCCGCCTCAAAGAGCACCGTCCCGCCCTGCGCGCCGGAAGCTGCTTCCAGGTGAACGCCGGCCTCGTGCGCCATGGCACTCATGGTGTCGAGCGATTGCAACACGAGCTCCCGAAGCGAGCAGGGCCGCAGGCGGATGGGCGCGTTGCCGGAGTCCATGCGCTCCAGGTCGAGGATGTCATTGATCAGGCGAACGAGCCGATCGGTATTGGTGCTGGCGATACGGAGGAGATTGGCCGCACGTTCATCGACTTTGCCCATCAGGCCAGCCGAAAGGAGGCCCAGGGCGCCTCGGATGCTGGTCAGGGGTGTCCGTAACTCATGCGATACCGTCGAGATGAATTCATCCTTGACGTTGTCCAGCTCCGCCCGCTGACGCAAATCGGTCTTGGACTGCGCGGCTTCACGAGAGATACGGTCCAGCTCGGCCTGCAGGGTGCGGCACATGCGTCGTTGTTGGACCCAAGCACCCGCGAAGCCCGCGACAGCGAGCAGAAGCGCGGCAAATCCGACAACGGCGGCCAGAGTCATAGGACGGTGACTAATAGTAATGCATACATGGACCCTAAAACATGCAACTAAGGTTACTTAAGTAGCGAACTTGAGAGATTGACTTCGGTACCCTGCGCGAGCTTCAGCATGGCTTCACGGGCCTGTTCCGCAGCGAGTTTTCGGTTCTGTTGCGCATCCGGTGTGAAGCGTATCGGCCCATCGGCGAAGTGCAGTTTGGCGCGAAAGCCCTGTAGGCCGAGCAGATTCCAAAGGTGGGTGGGGAGCGTTTGTTTCCCCCAAGCAACATCGTTGCGGACCGAGCAACCCCGCGCCATGTCTTGGGGCGAGAGCGCATACCGCAGGAATCCGGGCGTGACGGGCGCCTTGGCCGCAAGCGCGTTGGCCAGCAAACCGCTGTGCAAGGGCAGCAGCGGGACGTCGCCGACGCCGGTTCCGCCTTCAGGGAAGAAAACCACCGGCAGACCGTCACGGAAGCCTTCGGTCATCCCGCCAGCCGCCTGGGCGGCGCTGCCGCCGGCTCCGCGAACGACGTAGACCGTGCCCGCCATCATGCTGATCCATCCGATCAGCGGCATGCGCCGGGTTTCGATGGCGGAGACGAACACACACGGCCGCAGCGCCGCGTGGATCAGGATATCCACATAGCTGAGGTGGTTGGTAATCATGGCGCCCCCCTCGGGGATGCGGCCGGTGGTCGTCCAGGTAACGTCTACGGTGCGCAGTACGCGCCGGCAAAAGACGGACAGCCACTGGGCACGATCCCGCCGAGTTTTGGGGCGGGCGAGTACCAACTCCGCAAGCGAGTAGGCAAAGGTCCATACGACCTTTGCGCCACGGACGAGCCTACGGAACGAGAGCATGATCTTCATACGATCCTCACAGCGGATCGGATGGGATATTTGTTACCAAGGTAGCCAGTTATTTTGCCCCGTGGAACTCCTCCACCGGATCGGCGGAGTGAACCCAGGCAGAGTAGATCATGTCGCGAAGCTCGATGGCACCTGCCGCCAGCCGCTCTTCGGTGAAGGCCTTCGCCTCGGGCGTGCCCGCCTCGGCAAATCCGCCGGCTTTTTCGAGCTGATAGGTCTTCTCCACCAGGGAATTGGAGTGGTGCACGTAGTCCAGGTACTGTGTCCACTCGTTATCGATGGTGCGGGGCTGGGCGGCTGCAACCAGGGGAGCGACCTCGGCGGGCTTAATGTTGGCGGCGACGTAAACCGACTCGAACTGCGAATGGATGCGGTGCTCGGTGGTGTAGCCGTTCGGGTTCTGCTTCTCCGCCCAGCCGTTGTAGTTGATGGTGATGTGCAGCGGCTGCGATCCATCGGCCACGTAGTGCCCGAGCCAGCCGGCCTCGAACAGGATGATTGTCTCGATGCCGGAAAGGTCCTTGTTTTCGGCGTTCAACTTGCGATAATCGCGGAGGTCGGACTTCAACCGCTCCCACACCTCTTCGACCTGCCACGGTTGGAGGCCCACCTTGTCGGGCGACAGGGGAAGGTCGGGGTGCTTGGCTTGGGCGGCCTGCAGGGCCTTGATAAAGTCAAAACGACGCTTGGGCAGCATCATGCCATCGGGGCTGCAGCCCGGCGAACCGGCCGCGCAGGGCGTGCCGGCGAGATCGGCCCATTCCAGGTCCATGAAGTGGTCGGCCGCCTGGGTATTGCTGAGTTCATCCTCAGCGCGATTGCGCCACTGGTCGGGCTCGGGACCCTCGTACTCGAGGATGTCTGCGGCGTTGCCGTTGCGGAGAAATGCAGGGACCTCTGCCGGAAGGTTTTCTACGGCGAGCCGATTGATCATTCGATGGCCGTCCCTGCCCCAGGCCCAGGCTGGGGATGTGGGAAGAAGGGCAAGAAGGCTGGACGTGGCGGCGAAGCGGGCAAGCGAGCGGAGCGGGCGCATTGCCGAAAGTATACGGGCGCAAGTAGACGAGACGATTACAGCAAAGAGCGCTCGTCACTGAACGCAAGCTGAGGCTCCGTACGCGGCGAAAGCGTAAGCATCTGCGCGCGAAAAGGGCTTGAACAAACGTGGGCCGTTTCGTATATAGTCTCTGCTGAAACTTTGTTCCTATGACAGGCAACCTTTCTCGGGCGTTTGCTTTGGCTGCGCGTATAGGCGCACTAAGCGCTGTGCTGCTCCTCACGGCAGGTTGCGGCACCATCCTGGCCGGGCCGGGGGAGACAATCACGATCGCACCGCAGGCCGGCGAGGACCTGGCAGCCTCGTGTGTGTTCGACATCAATATGCCGGACGATCCCCTGGGCACGGCTGGTTCGGCAAACGATCCGACCCGGCCTGCGCTTGTGGAAGCCGCCACGCTGGTGATCTATGAGCGCGGTGACAGCGCCAAGCTGTTCAACGACCCCGACGTGCAGGACATGGCCGCCAAGCTGCACCTGGCAACGGTGTTTGCGCACCAGTGCAACTCCAAGGTGACGGGCGACATTCAATCGGACGCCACCAAGGGGCCGGGCCGGACCCTGTTTGCCGCCTTGTCCCAGTACGCCGCTGACAATCAACACCCGGAGATCGCCACCAACAAGGTGATCCTTTCCGGCTTTTCCGCGGCTGGGGTGCTGTCGATCACCATGGAAAAGGCGTACCCGGACCGGGTGCTTACGGCCATCCCGTATGCCTCCGGCAGCGCGTACTACAACCTGGACGCCCTGCGAGTGACGCAGGCCATGGCGCAGATTCCGACGCTGGTCCTGGCCAATGCGTACGATTCGCAGGCCGGCGATCAGCTGAGCTACCGGCTGTTTCAGCGTGGGTCGGCCATGGGCGCGGTATGGGGCTTTGCGGTGCAGAACCACACGGACCATTGCTGCACCCTGTCTACGCGTGACCTGATGATTCCTTGGATCACGGCGCTCACGCCGGCGGCTCCGGCGTCCACGGGGCCCAGCGCGTCCATGTCCCCCGTCAGCTACAAGTCATTTGCCATCCCGTCGACGCCCAACGTGAGCTTCACGACCTACAACGACGGATGGCCGGATGCGGGCGGCGAGCTCGACTTTTGGATCCCGGTCGCTTCCATGTCGCCGACCGCAGGCGGGCCCACAAAGGCCTGGTTGCCGGACAATGCGACCACCCTTGCCTGGTATCAGTGGGTCACAAGCCCCGGAACGAACTAACTGCCGCTTCGCTAAGGGGAGCTCTCGGCGGTAGGTCCTATTGGGACAGCAAGGGCTTTGTTGGTTACGAAGGTGATCTTGTGACGGCCCACGTTCTGCCCTAAGCTGTCCTCGATGATCCGTAAAGCTTGGGCGTTGATGCTTCTTGCAGCCGCGTTCCTTCCGTCGTGGGCGTTCGCGCAACAAAGCACCATCGCCAAAGTGGTGTTCCGCGGTGCGGGGCCGTATGCCCAGGCTGACCTGGAGGCCGCGGCTGGCGTTCATTCTGGCCAAAAGATGACGTTGGCCGATATGCAGGCGGCTGCGCAGCACCTGGTCGATACGGGGTGCTTCGACAACGTTTCGCTGGATAGCCACGGTGCGCCCGGCGCGCTAACGCTGGTGTTCGTGCTCAAGCCGTCCGGCTCCGGCGTCATCCACCAAATCGCATTTGGCAATCTAATCTGGTTCACCCGCGACGAGCTTATGGCGATTGCCCGCAAGGTGGATCCGTTTGTGGGGAGTGGGCTGCCGGAGGGCGGCGCCGTGCTTGATGCCATCAGCGATGCGTTGCAAACAGCGCTGCTGACCAAGGGTGTTCCTGATGCCCAGGTCAGCCATACGCTGATTCTGCCCTCGAGCGAACGCCCGGCCTCTGTGGTGGAATACAGGGTCGACAAGCCGTTCGTGATCGTGAACGCGGTCTCTTTGGACGGCGTGTCTCCCGAGTTTGCGCCGGCCGTCAGGGAAGTGGCGGCCAGGCTGCGAGGCAAGTCCTGGGAGGATGGACCGACCGAAGCCACACAACGCGCACTGTTACAGCCCTACCTGAATGCGGGTGATCTGGACGCCACCTTGGCCGATCCTCAAACCACCTTCACGCCACAGCCCGGCGGGCTCTATGGTGTGAGCCTCAGGGCCCGCGTCAGCGCCGGCTCACCCTACAAAGTGAGTGCGATCCGATTCGAAGACAGCCCCGTTGTGTCGGCGGCTTCGTTCGCAGCAACGGCAAAGCTTCATGCGGGCGACGTGGCGTCGCGAGCGCAATTGCTTGCGTCGCTTGCGCCGGTGGATGCGGCATATCACAAGCTGGGATACATGGATGAGTATGTGGATACCGGCGCCCACCTGGATAGCGCGGCGCATACCGTGAGCTATGACCTCCATGTCGTGCCGGGGGACGTCTACACCGTCCACAGCATTAACGTGCAGGGCCTATCGCCAACGGCGCGCGCCGAGTTCGACAAAGCGTGGTCTCTGAAGCCAGGGCAGCCCTACGATGCGGGCTACGTGACTGCCTTTGTGACCAACAACACGTCACTCCGCACCCTGAGTGCGTACACCGGAGGATTTAGCGCCGCTGCGGATCCCGCCACCCACCAGGTCGACTTGACCGTGAACTTTGTTCCCATGAGCGGCAAGTAAACGGGGTTGCAGGCGACCGGTCGACTTAGTTCCGCCAGGAGTCCACTTCTACGCTGCAGCCCCGTGGCACTTCTTGTATTTCTTGCCGGAGCCGCAGAAGCACTCATCGTTGCGGCCCAGCTTGGGGCCGGTATATTTCGGCGACTGGTCGGCCGTGGCCGGGGCGCCGCTGGTGCGTGCCGCGGCGAGTTCGCGTTCCTTGCGGAGCTCAAACTCACGTTCCAGGCGGTCGATGGTGGTGGTGGCCGAGGCGACCGGGATCGCGGGCACATGGGTCGGCTCCTCCATGACCTGCGCGTTCGGCGGATTGCCGGGGTACGACTCATGCGCCGGTAGCTCGCGAGCCGCCTGCGCGCCGGCGGATGCGGGGACCCGGCCGGCAGCTTGCTGCGCGGCTGCTTGCAGCGAGGCAAGCTGTTCGCGCGTCTCGATGGGCGTGCCATCAGGACCGAGGATCTGCATGCGGAACAGGTTCCGGACGGTGTCCTCCTGGAACTTGTTCATCATCGCCTCAAACATGTCATAGGACTCCTTCTTGTAGGCGACAAGCGGATCTTGCTGGCCGTAGCCGCGGAGACCGATGCCTTCCTTGAGGTGATCCATGCCAAGAAGGTGTTCCTTCCAAAGCCCGTCGAGAACGGAGAGCATGACAATGCGCTCGTGGTAGCGCATGTTGGGCGCGCCGAGAATCTGCTCCTTGACCTCGTAGCGGTCACGCAGTTTGGCGAAGATCGCCTCGCCTAGATCATGACGTCCCAAGTCCGCTGCATTCACTTCCGCTTCAAGCCGCGCACCGAAGATGTCGAAGACGGCATTGAAGAGAGCTTCAGTCTGCCACTGGTCCGGATGTGCCTTCTCGGGGGCGTGCTCATCCAGCAGGTTGCCGAGGATATTGGCGACGTAGTCCTCGGTGATCATCTCCTTTTGGTCGACGCCCTCGATGAGGCCGCGTCGCAGGCCGTAGACCGCCTCACGCTGCTTGTTCATCACGTCGTCGTACTCGAGCACGTGCTTGCGCGATTCGAAGTTTTGCGACTCAACCGCTTTCTGCGCCGACTCAATGCGCTTGGTAATCATGCGGCTTTCGATCGGCACGCCTTCTTCCATGCCGAGCGACTGCAGCAGGGTGGACACCCACTCGCGGGCGAAGATGCGCATGAGGTCGTCTTCAAGTGAGAGATAGAAGCGCGAAGCACCAGGATCGCCCTGGCGGCCAGCACGTCCGCGAAGCTGGTTGTCAACACGCCGGGACTCATGCCGTTCGGTGCCGATGATATGCAAACCGCCGGCGGCGATCACGGCCTCGTGCTCGGCTTTCGTCGCGGCGGCGTGCTGCGCGGTGATTGCATCCCACTGCTGCTGCGTGGTCTCGAACTCCTGGCCCTGGTAGTAGAAGCGGGTCATCCCCGGAGCGGCATTGGGGTGGATCTCGCCTTCGGCGGCCGAGATAGCGCGCGCGACGCCGCGTTTGACAAGGTCCTGGCGTGCCATGAACTCGGCATTGCCCCCGAGCAGGATGTCGGTCCCTCGGCCCGCCATGTTGGTGGCGATGGTCACCATGCCGAGTCGGCCGGCCTGCGCAACAATCTCGGCTTCCTTCTCATGGAACTTCGCGTTCAGCACGACGTGCCGCACACCCTTGCGCTTCAGGATCTCGGAAAGCAGCTCGGACTTTTCGATGGACGTCGTGCCGACCAGCACCGGCTGGCGCTGGGCATGCAGGCGCTCGATTTCTTCGGCGACGGCGAAGTACTTCTCCTTGGCCGTGCGATAGACGACGTCTTGATTCTCGATGCGCAACATCTGCCGATTGGTGGGGATGACCACAATCTCCAGCTTGTAAATGTTGTCGAACTCGGCGGCCTCGGTTTCGGCGGTGCCGGTCATGCCCGAAAGCTTCTTGTAAAGGCGGAAGTAGTTCTGGAAGGTGATGGTGGCGAGCGTCTGGTCTTCCTTGCGGATGGTGACGCCTTCCTTGGCTTCGATGGCCTGGTGCAGACCGTCGGACCAGCGCCGGCCGGGCATGAGGCGCCCGGTGAACTCGTCGACGATGATGATTTCGCCATCCTTCACCACGTACTCAACGTCGCGCTTGTAGAGCGCATGCGCCTTAATGGCGACCTCGATGTGGTGCTTCATATCCCAGTTTTCGGGGTCGGCAATATTGTCGATGCCGAGCAGCTTCTCGACCTTCTCCCAGCCTTCGTCGGTGACTGTGAT
>CAXTRU010000121.1:0-9435 GCA_964246665.1 uncultured Acidobacteriaceae bacterium | reverse complement strand
CTCGAGGCGGGGACCATGATTCTCGATCCTAAGCGGTCCCAGCTGCGGTTGCTGCGCTCTGCCGCCGTTGGCCGGAAAACTCCGGACTGGCTTCCGCGCGGCTGCGCGCGAACTCAGGGCTAACGATCCAAAGCGTGAAGTACGGTTTCGTTGAGCGGGCGTAGATCGGGGGCAAACTCCCCGCCGGTGATGCGCTCAAAGAGCTGGATGTAGCGGCTGGCCAGTTCGGCGATGAGTTCCGGCGGCGGCGTCGGCAGCACTGCATCTTTGTAGGGATCGCAACGCTCGCGGAACCAAAGCCGGAAAAACTCCTTGTCGATCATGTCGGGTTCTTTGCCTTCCGATAGCCGCTGCTCATACGTGTCGCTGATCCAGTAACGGCTGCTATCGGGCGTGTGGATCTCGTCGATGAGGCGAATTTGGCCGTCGGGGTCGAGGCCGAACTCGTACTTGGTGTCGACGAGGATGAGCCCGCGCTTCCGCGCAAGTTCCTGGCCGAATTGGAAGAGTTGCTGCGCGGCGGTGGAACAGAAGTCCCACTGCGCCTCCGTCAGCCAGCCTTCCGCGACGATTTCCGCCGGGGTGATGGGGCGGTCGTGGGCGGCTTCCTTGGTGGTGGGCGTGATCAGGTTGGCTGGCAGCGGCTGGTTTTTGCGCATGCCCTCGGGCAGCGTTGTGTCCGCAAAGCGCCGCTCGCCGGCCTGGTACTTGGTCCAGATGGAGGTGTCCGTCGACCCGGTAAGGTAGCCGCGCACCACAAACTCGATGGGCAGCACGCGGCACTTGCGCGCAAGCAGCGCGTTCGCGTGGGGGCTCGAAAGCACATGGTTGGGGATGATGTGGGCGGTCTGCTCAAACCAGTACAGGGAGGTGCGGTTGAGCACCTGGCCCTTGAACGGGATCGCACCCAAAAGGCGGTCAAAGCCGGACTGGCGGTCCGTGGTCAGCAGCAGAAGCTGGCCGTTCGGGTCGCCGGGCGTGAGGTCGTAGGTATCGCGCACCTTGCCCGTGTAGCGGTTCACGTTGGGCAGGCCGAGGTCGGTGAGGGTAAGGCAGTGCGAGATGGCGTCGAGGAGGGTTTGTTGGGCAATCATCTATGAGCTACCTCAAGGGTAGCTTGATCGATCTGTTGGAAAAGGTGTTCGTCAAGGATGAACTTGCGAGCAAAGTGCGCCGAGGACCCGATCAATGTGGGAATATCGTGTGCATTCAATAGACGCGGGCTACTGCCACCATGGCTCCAGTCGGTGTAGCGCAGGTTGTCGCCGCAAATGTTCAGCCCAGGTTCGTTGCAGAGAACGGTCTGGTAGATGCTTTCTTCCGGCACTCTTTTGGGGCGGTAGTGACGGCGCAAGCGCCGGAAGCGGTCGTCATCTCGTAAGAGGACCTCAGCAGCTTTCCGATTGATGGTGTACCAAGCATCTCCGCCAAAAGGGCGAAGGCGGCTGCCGAAGGGAGTTAGCAATTGCTCGGCCAGAGCGCCCCTCAGGAGACGTGGCTTGTGCAGCCACGGAAAACGCCACGTCAACCGATCAGGGTTGACGTTCACTGCCACGTAGCGTTGATAGGCAACCTCCAACCAGGCAGGGTCGTGAAAAGCCTTTGATTCATCCCTGGTGTGCTCCTGAGAGCCTTGCAGCCGCAGTTCGCGGTGATCGAGAAAAGCATCGAAGGGCGAGGTCTCCAGGAACGAGAGGATGTGGGATGGCGTCTTGATGGGGTAATCGGCCGTACTGAGTGAAACGCACCACTCAGGATCCGCATTCTCATACAACAGGCGAAGTGCCAACCGATTGGCTTCGACCACCGGAAAGGTGCCCCAAGCGGTAGGAACCCATCGGTCCACTACCTGCACGGACGAAGGGAGCTTGGACCGCGAAAGATTGCACTGCCCGAAATCGTGATGAAGGGCAATGGGCCCGTCGAACAGATCGGTCAACCGCCGGGAAAGATAGATCGATTGCTCTGGATTGTTGTACGTGACAAGAACGAAGCCGATTGAGACCATGCATTAAATCCTGGGCGTCCCGGACGGTGATCGCAGAGCGTGCGCTGCCCGTTCTTTCGCAAGAAGACCGAAGCTCTGATCAGGGCAAACATGAGACCCCGACGCTTTTTCTTGCCACGACGCGTGGGTGAGCCTAGCAGAAATGCAGGGCTTGCCGTTATCACCGAAAGTGGCATTACTGACGTGTAGCGATACAAAAAGATCAGGCACTATAGGTGATTCCTTTGCTCTTCGCTTCGACACGGCCAAGCTCCCACACGCGAAGGTGCGGGTAGGGCTCAAGCAGGCCGGCTAGGTGCGCCTGCAAGCCAGGCGGAGCAACCAGCACCAGCCCGACGCCCATGTTGAAGGCGCGGAACATCTCGGCGTCCGGGATGTTGCCGAGCCGTTGCATCATGCGGAAGACGGGCGCTGGGGTCCATGTGCTGCGATCGATCATGGCGCCAAGACCTTCGGGCAGGATGCGGGGGACGTTTTCGGTGAGGCCGCCGCCGGTGATGTGCGCCATGCCTTTGACGGCGACTCCGGCGTCGAGAATGGCGCGGATCGGCACAACGTAGTTGGTGTGCGGGGCAAGCAGGACGTCGGCGACGGTGCGGCCTTCGAGTTCGTCTGGCGTGCTTTGGACGTCGAGCCCTGCGACCTCAAAGAAGAGCTTGCGGGCGAGGGAGTAGCCGTTGGTGTGCAGGCCGCTTGAGTTGTCGGCGTAGAGCACATCGCCGGGTTGGATGGTCGCACCGGTGAGGAGTTTGGGCCGGTCGACCACACCGGTGACGAACCCCACGACATCAAGATCGCCCTCGGCGTAGACCGCGGGCATCTCGGCTGTTTCGCCGCCGACGAGCGCGATGCCGGCTTCGGCGCAGGCGTCGCTCATGCCACGGACAAGCGACTCGATGATGGCTGGGTCGACCTTGTGTACGCCCAGGTAGTCGAGAAACGTCAGGGGCCGCGCGCCCATCACGGCGATGTCGCCGGCGACCGCGGCTACCAGGTCACGGCCCAGGCTCTCGTAGGCTTCCGGTGTGTTGACGCGCGTGGTGACCAGGGTCTTGGTGCCGCAGCCATCGGTGGACTGCACCATCGCGGGGTCCGCCATGCCTCGGATCGCGTCGCTGAGCGAGAACAGCGAACCGAAGGAGCCGAGCTGGGTCAGCACGGCGGGGGTATGTGTGCGGGCGACGTGGCCCTTCATGCGCCGGACGGCCTCGTTCCCGGCTTCGATGTCCACACCGGCGGATTTGTAGTCGATAGGAGCGCTCACCCCTTCAGGGTATCGCGGGCCCGGCGTGGCCGGAGGATGCGGCAGGCGGACGCTTGGTATCGCCGAAGTTGGGTCAGCCGTGTTAGACCGCGCCCACGCGGCACGATACAGCGAACCCGCGACGAACGGCGTCCTAAGGCAAGGCTGCACGTTAGCTGCCCTCGCCGGCTACGAACGCTTGTTCGGCACACCTCCGCCCCTTTTTCGCAAACCGAGGACCCCTCCCATGTATTACACCGACAAAAAGCTGCAGTATCCCGTCACCGTTGAAAAGCCCAACCCCATCTTCGCCCGTATGCTGCAGCAGGCCATCGGTGGCGTGGAAGGCGAGATCCGCGTTTGTATGCAGTACTTCTTTCAGGCGTGGGGCTCGCGCGGGCCGGTGAAATATCGCGACATGCTGCTGAACACGGCCACGGAAGAGATCTCCCACATCGAGATGCTGGCGACCGCCGTTGCTCTGAACCTGGAAAAAGCACCCGTGTCGTTGCAGAAAGAAATCTCCGGCGATCCGATTGCGGGCGCCGTGCTGAACGGCATGGATATGCGGCACATCCTGTCCACTGGCCTTTCCGCCTATCCCGCCAATGCGAACGGCGTTCCTTTTGATATGTCGCACATCTACGCCTGCGGTAACATCGCGGGCGATATGTATGCGAACGTCGCTGCGGAAGCAACGGGACGCGTGCTGGCCTGCCGGCTGTATGAGGCCACCGACGATCCGGGCATGAAGCATATGCTGGCCTTCAACATCGCGCGCGACACCATGCACCAGCAGCAGTGGCTTTCGGTGCTGGAGGAGCTTGGGCCCTCGCATCTGCCCGTGCCGAACTCGTTCCCGCAGTCCAAGGAGAATCAGGACTACTCCTACAAGTTCTTCATCACAACCACCGAGGGTATCGGCAACCAGGCTGATCAGGCGTGGACCTCCGGCACGGCGCCCGATGGGCACGGCCAGTTTGAGCCGTTTCTGGCCAAGCCGCTGGAGGGTGCGGGTGAGCCGATTCTGGGTTTCGGGCGACCGGACACCTATGGCCAGAAGGAACAGGCAATGGGCACCGCGGCGGGTATGGTGGAGAAGGGCAAAGACATCGCATCTCGCGTGCTGCACCCCTTGAGCTAACGCATTTCCTGCCTTTCCGCGGTGTGTTCGAAGCAGAACAGCGACCCTGTCGGGTCGCTCTTCTTTTGCTGTGGGTGCAGGGCAGGCAACTACCCGACCCACTTGCGCGCGTTGTCGAACAGGCGCTGCCATGGGCTTGCCGGCAGGCGGCGCGTCCATGTGTTTTGCAGGGGGAGGTTGATGCGCTCGGGGTGGGGCATCAGGATCAGCGCGCGGCCATCGGCGGAGGTCACGCCCGCGGTGCCCAGCGGCGATCCGCTCGGGTTGAGCGGGTAGACCTGGGTGAGACGGCCATAGCTGTCGATGTAGCGCAAGGCGATGAGCCTTTCCGGCGGCGGCAGGCTCGCGTGGCCTTCACCATGGGCGACCACGATGGGGATACGCGCGCCGGCCATGTCGCCGAGGAAGAGGGAGTTGGTCGCCGGGATCTCCGTCATGCAAAGGCGCGCCTCAAAGCGCGTCGACACATTGCGCTCAAAGCGCGGCCAGCCGTCAGCGCCCGGGATGATCTCCGCGAGTTGCGCCATCATCTGGCAGCCGTTGCAGATGCCCAGCGAAAACGTTTCGGGACAGGCAAAAAAGGTCGCGAACTGCGCGCGCAGCTGGTCATTAAACAGAATCGTCTTGGCCCAGCCCGCGCCCGCGCCCAATACATCGCCGTAGCTGAAGCCGCCACACGCGGCCAGGCCGATGAAGTCGGTAAGGGTCTGCCGGCCCGCGAGCAGGTCGCTCATATGCACGTCGACGGGTGTGAAGCCGGCGCGGTCAAACGCGTAGGCCATCTCGTTTTGGCCGTTGACGCCTTGCTCACGAAAGATGGCGACGCGGGGGCGTGCGGTATTAACGTACGGTGCGCATGGGCGTTCGGTGAGGTCGAACGGCACCTGGACACTGAGGCCTGGGCGCTCCGCGTCGTCGAGCAGAGCGAACTCTTCGGCGGCGCTGGCAGGGTTGTCGCGCAGGGACGCGATATGGAACGAGGTCTCCGACCAGAGCTTGTGCAGCGCCGTGCGCGTGTTGCGGTACAGCTCATGGCCTTGTTGATCCGGCCCCGCGGCGGTGCGGAAGACGATGTCGTTGCCCGGGACAGGGCTGCCGATTGCCTGGGCAGGGACGCCGGCCTGCGCCAGAAAGCCAAGGACGTGGGCGGCATCGCGGCTGCGCACCTGCAGCACAGCGCCCAACTCTTCGCTGAACAGGCATGCGAGAGGATCGTCGGCGACGCAGGGTTGCAGATCGATGGCAAGGCCGGTACGTCCGGCAAAGGCCATCTCCAGCAGAGTGATAAACAGGCCGCCGTCGGAGCGGTCGTGATATGCGAGGAGCTTTCCGTCGCGGTTGAGCTGCTGGATTGCGTCGAAGAAGGCCTTCAACACCGCAGGGCTGGGCGTGTCGGGCGTGGCTGAGCCCGGGGTGTCCGCACTGCCGCCGGTCTGGTTGTAGACCTGCGCCAGGCAGGAGCCGCCCAGCCGATTGCGCCCTTCGCCGAGGTCAATCAGCAGCAGGGTCGTCGGCTCGCTCGTCCGCAGCTCAGGAGTCAGGGTGCGGCGCACATCGCGCACGGGCGCAAAGCCGGAGATGATGAGCGACAGCGGGCTGGTAACGGCCTTCGCCGCCGGTTCTCCGTTCGCGTCGCTGCCGGTCCAGCGCAGCTTCATGCTCAGCGAGTCCTTGCCGACCGGGATGGTGATGCCGAGCGCCGGGCAGAGCTCCATGCCCACGGCGTGGACCGCGTCGAACAGCTTCTGGTCTTCGAGACCCTGACCGGCCGCGGCCATCCAGTTGGCGGAAAGCTTGATGTCGGCGATCCGCTCGATGGCAGCGCCTGCGAGGTTGGTGAGGCATTCACCTACGGCCATGCGTGCCGAGGCCTGCGCGTTGGTCACCGCGAGCGGTGTGCGCTCACCGATGGCCATGGCTTCGCCGGGCGCTTCGAGGCCCTGCTCGGCGAGCTCGTTCGACGCGAAGGAGCGCATCGTGACCGCGCAGTCAGCGACGGGGACCTGCCATGGGCCGACCATCTGGTCCTGCACCACAAGCCCGCCCACGGAGCGGTCGCCGATGGTGACGAGGAAGTTCTTGCTGGCGATGGTGGGCAGGCGCAGCAGGCGTTCGGCGGCGTCGGCGATTGTGACGTTGTTGAAGTCGAGCGCGGTCGCGGGGAGGGGGGTGTGGGTGAAGCTGCGATGCGTCTTTGGCGTTTTGCCGAAGAGCAGCGACATGGGGAGATCGATGGGAGGGGACGCGCTTTCCATCGACCATGCCAGCTTGTCGCCCTCCCCGAAGCCGGCAGATCTCTCCACTTCGCTGACCGAGGTCAGCTCCGGTCGAGATGACGTTTGGGTGGCAGGAGCAGTGGCGGCGAGCACAAGGCGCTTCTCGGCGGTGGCCTCACCGACGACGGCGAAGGGACAGCGTTCCCGGGCGCAGAGTTGTTCAAACAGCCTCAGGTCTCCAGGGGCGACCGCCAGCACATAGCGCTCCTGGGCCTCGTTGCACCAGACTTCCAGCGGGCTCAGGCCTTCTTCGGCCTGCTGGATGGCGTTCAGGGCGAAGGTGCCGCCCATGCCCCCATCCTTCACCAGCTCAGGGAAAGCATTCGACAGGCCACCCGCGCCGACGTCGTGGATGAAGGCGATCGGGTTGCGTTCGCCCAGCTGCCAGCAGCGGTCGATCACCTCCTGCGCGCGGCGTTCCATCTCGGCGTTGTCGCGCTGCACGCTGGCAAAGTCGAGATCCTGCTGGTGGGTCGGGCCCATGACCGGATGAGTCGCGTCGGGCGTTTCGCCTCCGGTTTGAGAGCTGGCCGCGCCCCCACCCAAGCCGATCAACATCGCCGGGCCGCCAAGCGCGATCAGCGCGTAGCCGGGGCGGATCTCGCCCTTTTCCACGTGCTCGGCGCGGATGTTGCCGAGCCCGCCGGCGAGCATGATGGGTTTGCCATAGCCGAAGCGGGTGCTGCCGACACTCTGCTCAAACGTGCGGAAGTAGCCGGTGAGGTTGGGGCGACCAAACTCGTTGTTGAAGGCCGCCGCGCCCAGCGGGCCCTCGATCATAATGTCCAGCGGGCTGGCAATGTGGTCGGGCTTGCCGTACGTGTCTTCCCACGGCTGCGGCGCTTGCGGCAGGCACAGGTTGGAGACCGTGAAGCCCGCCAGACCGGCCTTGGGCTTTGCGCCGCGCCCCGTGGCGCCTTCGTCGCGGATCTCGCCGCCCGCGCCCGTGGCTGCGCCGGGCCATGGGGAGATAGCTGTGGGATGGTTGTGGGTTTCTACTTTGCAAAGGATGTGGATGTCCTCTGCATAGGCTGTGTATTCGTTGTTGGTTGCGTCTGGAAAATAGCGCTGGCCCGGACCGCCGCGGATCACGGCAGCGTTGTCGCGGTAGGCGGAGAGCACATCGGCGTCCGCCGCTGCCTCGTAGGTGTGCCGAACCATGCCAAACAACGAGCGCTCGGCCGGGACGCCGTCCACGGTCCAGCGCGCGTTGAAGATCTTGTGACGGCAGTGTTCGCTGTTGGCCTGCGCAAACATATAGAGCTCAACGTCGGTCGGATTGCGCCCAAGCGCCGTGAACTCGCGGACGAGGTAGTCGATCTCATCGGGCGCAAGCGAGAGCCCAAGCGTCCTGTTGGCCTCGTCCAGCGCCGCAGATCCGCGCGCGAGCACGTCCACATGGGCTAGCGGTGTGGCATGGCGTGGCTTGAGGCTTCCTGTGAGCAGGTCACCCAGCGACGTGAAGACGCTTTCGGTCATGCGGTCGTGCAGGACGGGCGCCAGCTTCAGCGGGTCTGACGACCCGTCGATGCGCACCGCACGGACGCGCTCGATGCGCTCTGCCCTGGCAAACCCTGTGTTGTGCAGGATGTCGGTCGCTTTGCTGGACCACGGCGACTGTGTGCCGAGACGTGGGGCGATCCAGAGCTGCGGCCCTGGCTCGAGAGGCTCGTACCTTCCCACAAGCTCCAGCAACTCGGTTTCCCGAAACGACGCTGGACGAGGTTCGGTTAGAACGCCCGGCAAGTCATGCAAGCGCAGCAGATACAGAAAGGCTGCCGTGACACCTTCCACGCCGGGATCGATGGCGCGCAGCCGGGGAACCAGTCGCTCAGCTTCAAAGTCGGTCAACGCAGGCGGGCCGGGCAGAAGCTCCACGCGCACAGGACGCTGCTCAATGTGGGTGTAAGACACGTTGCGACTATCGGCTGCGCTCAGGATCAACACTCCTTCCCTACACAGCCATTGTCGCTCAGCCTTTCAGCGTCGCCCCTTACAGGTGTGCGGCGAGATTGCGCGTGATGTGTGTTGCGACCTCTTCGGTCTGCTTGGCCGCGTCGTTGCGCGCGCGTTGCAGGCTGTTGAGGTACTTGCGGGTGATGTCGCCGGTGATGTATTTGCCGTCAAAGACCGACGCCTCGAAGTTGCAGATGTTGGGGCGAAGCTCCCGAACGCTCGCTTCCAAATCCGCAAGGTCCTGGAAGATGACGCAGTCGGCGCCGATCTCTTCGGCCAGCTCAGGCACGGTGCGGCCGGACGCGATCAGTTCGCTGCGCGCCGGCATGTCAATGCCGTACACGTTGGGGTAACGCACCGGCGGCGCCGTGGAGGCGACAAAGACCTTCTTCGCGCCGAGTTCGCGGGCCATGCAGATGATCTCGCGGATGGTGTTGCCGCGCACAATGGAGTCATCCACAAGCAGCACGTTGCGATCTTTGAACTCCTGCGGAATCGGGCTCAGCTTGCGACGGATGCTCTGCTTGCGCTGCGCCTGGCCGGGCATGATGAAGGTGCGGCCGATGTAGCGGTTTTTCATGAAGCCCTCGCGGTAGGGCTTGTTCAGGCGTGTCGCGATCTCCAGCGCAGCCGTGCGGCTGGTCTCGGGGATGGGGATGACGACGTCGATCGGAACGTTCTTCCACTCGCGCTTGATCTTTTCGGCGAGCTTGATGCCCATGTTGGTGCGGGCCTGGTAGACGGAGATGCCGTCCATGATCGAGTCGGGTCGCGCAAGGTAGACGTACTCAAACAGGCACGGCGCGAC
>CAXTRU010000120.1:0-9559 GCA_964246665.1 uncultured Acidobacteriaceae bacterium | reverse complement strand
GCTTGGAGCTGGTCGGCGCGCAGGCTTGGGCTGGCCGCGGCGAGATCGAGCAGAACGACATGAGCGCCCGCCGCGGCCAGGATAGCGCCGTGGTGGTAGCCAAGCAGGCCGGCACCGCCGGTGATCACGGCGACGCGACCGGAAAGGTCGAAGAGGGAGTGGGCGCGGTTCGGGGAGTCGGCGACGATTTGCGTATCCGGCATACCCGTTCAGTATCGCAGGTCCGGCTTCCCTGGCCGATGCGCTCGTGACGGAAGAGAACACGCACGCCGCGCTGGGAGGCGTGGACAAGGCAAAGGCCTGCTTCGCAAGTTTCAGGCGAAGCAGGCCCTGCGGTTTACGACGGGATGGGAGCAAATCCGGCTGGTTCGGTGCCGAGGTTGGCAGCGCTGGCCGGGGTTGCGGCGCTGGGTGTGCCGTAAAAGGAGCCGTTGATGCCGTTCGGGAAGAAGCCGCCCTTGGTGAGGTTCGGCCCGCCGTAGGCAAGGTACAGCACCTGCTGCACGGAGCGAACGGCAGGGAGGCCGTTGGTTGGGTTGATGGAGAGGTATTGGATCTGTGAGCCGGAAGGAGGCGGCACGAGGTCGGCACCGTCCAGCGTGGGGCTCTGGATGTTGAGGCGGGCGATCTGCGTACGGATCGTCGCGACGTGCTCAGCTTCCGTGGCGAGGATACGTGCGGCCGTCTGGATGACCAGCGGCGTGGACAGCAGGAAGGCAGCACCGGCGTAGGCGGAAACACCGATGTCCTCAAAGATGCGCGACAGGGTCAGGAACTCGTTCTGGCTGCCGAAGCCGATGTTCAGCGCGTTGAGGTTGATGTCGGGCTTGGCAATGGCAGCCGAACCGAGGAAGCTCTGAAGGAGCGTGACGTGCATGCGCTCGTCCGTGCCGATCTCCTGGGTGATTGGGCCGGAAAACACGAGCGAGTTGGAGAAGGTGTGACCTGTTTGCCGCCGGTTGTTGTTCCGCCGTTCGGATTGTTGGCGCCGCTGGCCACACCGGATACCTTGATGCCGTGCTGCTCGATGCCCGTGCCGTATTGGCCATAGGTATAAAACTCAGACTCGAGGTATTCGAGATTCAGGGCAAAGTTCAGCACCGCGATCTCTGTAGCGGTTGGGCCGGAGGTGGACTGAGCTTCGGCGACTTCGCCGCCGGCGAGGGACATGGCCCCTACCGCGGCAGTGGCTGCGCCAAGCGTTCTGAGGAATTTGCGGCGATTGGGGGAGGCGTTAACGACTTCCTGAATGATCGACTTCGACATGGTGATTCCTTGTGCAGTGGTGAAGAATAAGGGATGACGGGCGATTCGCTTAGAGCGAGGTCGCGGAGGCAAGCCGTTTGCGGTTGAGCACGACGACGCCAGCCAAAGGCAGCACAAGCAGCAGGGCCGAAGGCGGCTCAGGCGTGGCAGCAACCGTGACAGGAGCGTTGGTGGTCAGCGAATAGGCGGACGTTCTCTGGGTGCAGGGGGCAGCGGTTGTGTTTAGGAACATGCCGCCGGGTGTGCTGCAGTTGTCGCCCGTGGCGGTGGGGTCGTCGCTCAGCAGAAATCCGTCGGCCAGATTGTTCACGGGCGCGTTAGGAAACTCCGTGAGGAACAGGTCATAGGTGCCGGCGGCGAGAGACTGTGCGAGGGAAACGTCTCCCAAGCCTGCCTCCGGACCGCTGCCGTCGCTTGCGACGAACATGCCGGTTGTGTCGTTGTAGAGCGTCAGAATGGGAACAAAGCCGCCGGTAGCAAACGAGGTCGTGGCAGCGGTGAAGTCGGTGGTTGCACCTTCGGTGAAGGTGAGCTCGAAGAAAGAGTTATCGGCGGTGAAGTTGCCGGAGTAGGTTGTAGCGCTTGCCCGGGGAACGGCAACGGAGCAAAGAGCAAGAACTCCGCAAAGGGCGGATACAAAGCGGGCGTGCACCATGTCGGTGGTGCCTCCTGATGATTTGAATTTTGCTTGTGAACCCAGGCAGGAGGGAGACGTGGTGCCATGCTGAAGAGGCCCAAGCGAGGTTGGATCCGGCCTCTGTAAGACAGATGTCAGGAGGCTCTGGTCACGTTACGCATGGATGTACAACGATTGAGATGGCATCCGTTGCTTTGGAGCGGCGAATGTTCGAAATATCTTTCGTAACTCTCAAAGGGTGCGGGTTTGCCCGCCGTCCATGACGTAGCAGGCCCCTGTGGCGAACGCGGCTTGTGGGGAGCAAAGGTATGCGGCGAGTGAGGCAATCTCTTCCGGCGTGCCAAAGCGCTGTTGCGGCACTTCAGTCCGGAGCATGGCTTCCACCGCATCGCGCCGGTTGGCGAGGTGGCGCTCCCAACTGCCGCCGGGAAAGAGGATGTTGCCGGGTGCGATGGTGTTGACGCGGATCTTTTGCGGACCGAGTTGACGTGCGAGGTTTTTGGCGTAGTTGTTCAGCGCGGCCTTTGCGGCGGAGTAGGGCAGCGGCGCCGGTGTCGCCTCGACCGCGACAATGGAGGAGATATACAGAATGGATCCGCCACGCTCGTTCTTGAGCAGATAAGGAAGAGCGGCCTGCGTCAGCCGCGTTGACGCGAAGAAGTTCATCTCGAAGAGGCGCGTCCACTCTTCGTCCGCCTGATCCCATCCGGGTTTGCCGGAGCCGGTGCCCAGGTTGGCGATGAGGTGGTCGAGTTGGCCGAAGTGGGCCAGGGTGCGCTCAAACGCGCGGCTGATGGTTTCCGCATGGGTAAAGTCACCACGAACGGCGAGGATGCGGTCGTGCGTTTCGGGTGTGGCAAGCTCGGCCTGTGTGGCGCGCAGCGAGGCTTCATCACGACCGGTGAGCACGATGCGCGCACCTTCCGCGAGAAGGGCGGCGGCAATGGCGCGGCCGATGCCGCGGGAACTGCCGGCGATGAAAGCGACTTGATTTTGTAGCTGAAGGTTCATCGCAAAGAAGTGTACGTTGCGCGCAGCGCGCAGCGCGGGTTAGCGGTTCGCGGAAGTTGCGATGCGCGCACCGGAGGTTCTAAACAGCCGTCCAGCCACCATCGACGTTGAGGTTCTGGCCGGTGACGTAGGTGCTGGCATCGGAGGCGAGGAATAGCAGCGCACCGCAGAGTTCTAAGGGGCGGCCGATGCGATTGAGTACGGTGTAGCCCTTCAACTTGGTGACGAAGGGTGAGTCCTCCTGCACGGCGTTCTGGCCGGTGCCGACATCCTCGGTGTTAGAAAACGGGCCGGGCGAGATGCAGTTGGCGCGCACGCCTGTTGTGCCCCAAAAACTGGCGGTGTAGCGCGTAAAGGCAACGAGCGCAGCTTTGGAAGCACTGTAGCCCGGCGGGTTGAGCGACGTGGTGCCCTCATACAGCTGCGGGCGCGGCGCGACTGAGGCGTACATCGTTGCGATGTTGATGATGCTGCCGTGGCCTTGCTGCTTCATCTTGATGCCGAGATGCTGGGTAGTCTGCACGGCCCAGTACACGCCGCCCAGCAGGTTGCGCTGCCACTGGTCAAAGCTTGCGTTTTCGAGCGAGCCCTCAGGGATATTGAAGCCGGTCGCGGCGCCAAGTTCGTGCGCGTTGTTGACGAGGATGTCGAGTGAGGGCTCACGCTCCGCGATGCGATCGCAAAGGCGGTTCAGCGCTTCGGCGTCGTACATGTCGATCTGCTCGACGGCGATCTTGTCTTCGCCAAACTGTGCGGCCCACTTTTGCGCTTCGGTTTGCAGGCGGTCGCTGCGGCCAAGGGCGACCACGCGTGCCCCGTTGGCGAGCAACGCTAGCGCGAAGGTGCGGCCGAGGAAGCCGGAAGCGCCGGTGAGGACGGCGGTTTTGCCTTCGAGAGAAAAGAGATTATTGCGCTGCAGGTCCTGGGCGGTGATGGGCATGGTCAGTCCTTAAAACTTCAGTTCGCTATGTGAGCCGAGGCGCACCAACTCCAGAGTAGCGGGCTAAAGCTTACGGTAGATCAAGATGAGATCGGGACGGAGGTGACAGTCGCGATAACCAAGCCAGTCTCCAACGAGAGCGTGATCGGCGGCGTTGATGGGCAGAACTTCGTCTTGGGCGAGCAATGTGACGAACTGTGGTAGACGCGAACGGATCGCATCTCCATTTTGCCCGCGCAGCTCGCGGCGAACGTCCTTCTCGAACTGAGTGCTTCGCCTAATCGTCCGCAAGCAGATCAGCCATGAGTGCCTCGACGGAGTTGTAGGATTTGCCGCCGCCTTGATCCAACTCTCGCATAGCCGCAATAGTCTCTTGATTTGGCGCGCAAAGATCGAGAGGAACGTGCTGCTCTGCAATCACTCTCGTGAGCAGACGGCGATAAACGTCAGACGACGTTACACCTTCCAGAGCAAAGATGCGCTCTGCTTCCTGCTGAAGGGAGCTATCCACGATGAGTTCGACGGTGCTTTGAGACATAGGGCTCTCCTTTTTCCAGTGTAAGTCTCACCAGTAACGCTTCACGAACTCGAGCTGGCCGCGGAGGAAGTTCACCTCATCGCCCGGTGCCCCGCGCGCTACCTGTAGCGTGACGCCACCGTCGTAGCCGATGGAGTGAATGGCTTTAAAGACATCGTCGAACTCGGCGGAGCCTGTGCCGAGCGGGCGCGTTTCAATGCCGCCTTCTGGCTTACGATAGCGGTCCTTGATGTGGATGGAGCCGATGCGATCGCCGTAGGCGGCAAACTCTTCGGTCGCGACGTAGCCGAGGCCGGAGCTATTGCCGGAGTCCCAGTTCACCTTAAGGTACGGGTCGTCGATGCGGGCGAGGAAGTACTTGAAATCTTCGGGGTTGAAGTCGGCTTCGAGGTGTAGCTCTACTTTGTACTGTTCGGCCACGGGCAGTGCGTGCTTCAGGATGTCGAGCACCTGGATTTTCTCTTCTTCGGTGGTAATTTTCGCGTTATCCACGAAGGGAAGCACCATGCGCCACGCGCCAATCCGTGCGGCCAGCGCAATCATTGCGTGGAGGTGTTGCTCACGATGGATGCGCTCTTCCGGCGTGCAGCGGATGAGCGGGTGCTCCATAAACCAGTCGCCGCAGAGCGCCGGCGTGCTGATACCGTGCTCGGCCTTCAACGCGTCGAACTCGCGCAGGCCGTCTACGGTGAAGATGGGATTGAAGCCAGGCTTGGCATCGCTTTGCCAGCCGTCAAAGTCATCGTGAATCCACTCGATGTAGCTGAAGCCGGCAGCTTTGGCTTTGGCAAACTCATCGCGCCAGCCCCCGCGAGGGAAGGATTGAAAGCGGCCGTCTTCTGGAGGCGAGAGACGGCCTTGCATAACGCCGTAGGTATGAGGCATACAGGGTCCTTTGCTACGTTATTGGCCGGAGCCGGCTAGGAACCAAAAGTCCAGCGCGCCGAGCGCGACGAAGAGGGCCTTCAGGCGGATCGGGTTGTCCTGGAAGGCGCCGGACAGTGTGACCAGAACGGCCGCGGCAGAAAGCACCATGCCTGCCGCGTAGATGTATCGCAGCCCGGGAGATACATAGAGGAATACGCCGTGGTGGATGGACGAAGCAGCGACCACAACGATCCCAAAGAGCAGTGCCGCGCTGCCGATGCCAAGGCCGGCAAGCGACACGCGCACCCTGCGGGAACGCCGTCGTTGCGATCGCCACCACCGCACCCACGAATACACCGTCAGCGCAGGCGTGACGATGTACCCATAGACGAAAAGTGCGGTGAACAAGGAGAGCAACATGCGGCGTTCCTCACTGGGTGAACTACTCTTCCAGCGGCTTGACGATCATGTTGGCGAGGAACTCTTCGCGCGGCAGGAACGGGAAGAGATCTTCGAGTGGCTTGGAGACGAAGGTGCCGTCGGGCTTTTGGTACGACTGCAGGCGTGGTGCGCGCACCTCGTCGGGCAACACGTTCACGTCGCAGACCACGGGCCCTTGCATGTCGAGCACCTTGCGCACCTCGTTGCGGAGGTCGGTCTGGTTCTTGATGACATAGCTGCCAAGCTTGAAGGCTTCGGCCACGTCCGAAAGGTTGGGAATGGTGAGGCCGGTGTTCTTGTCCGCGCCTATGGTGGGCTGCTTGAAATAGGCCGTTTGTGAAGCGCGGATCGAGCTATAGCCGTCGTTGTTGAGCACGAAGAATTTGATCGGCAGGTTGAGGCGGTGGATGGTCTCGAGCTCCTGGATGTTGAACATAAAGCCGCCATCGCCGTCGACCGCGATGACCTCCTTGCCGGGATTAGCGATGCTGACCGCGATCGCTATCGGGATGGCATAACCCATCGAGCCGAGGCCGGCCGTGTGGTACAGCCGCTGCGAGTGGAGGATGGGGAAGCCGAGGAAGAAGATCTCAATACCGGAGCCGCTGTTGCCGACGACGATGCGGGTGTCGGGGTCGACCTCGGTGCCGACAACCTCGGCGAGGTTGAAGATGGAGACGAGGCCTTCGGGTTTCTTTTGCTCTTCGGTGACAACCGGGTAGCGCGTCTTCCAGTCGGCGCAACGTTCCTGCCACGGCTTGAAGTTCTTGGGCTTCAGCTGATCCTTGTGCTTCAGCAACTCCGTGAGGAACTCCTTCGCATCGGCGCAGACGGGCTGCTGCACGTAGGGGTGCAGCTTGTTCAGCTCGGCCTGGTCGATGTCGACGGTGATTTTGTGAGCTTCGCGCGCGAGGTTCTGCGGCGCGTAGCCGGTGATGGCCATGTCCATACGCGCGCCGACCACCATGAGGAAGTCGCAGTTTTGCAGCGCGAAGTTGGCCCCGCGGGCAGCGACGTTGCCGGGCCGGCCGACATAGGTGGGCTCATTTGAATTGACAAGGTCAGCCGCGCACCACGTGGCCACGGAAGGGATGCCGAGGTACTTGCGCAGTTCCTCAAACTCGGCTTCCGCGCGGGCCAGCCGGATGCCATTGCCGGCGAAGAGCAAGGGGCGCTCACAGGCATTGAAGGCCTCGATGGCTTGCTGCACTTCCGCGGGTACGTTGGCCGTGCCGGTGATGGCGATGTCGTGCGCAAATTCTGCTGGGTCGAAGCTGCGGAGCTGTGACTCGTCGATGGGCGTGGCCTGCACATCGAGCGGGATGTCGATCCACACCGGGCCGGGGCGGCCGTTTAGTGCGAGGAAGACGGCTTTTTCGAGGTGATAGCGAATGTCGTTGGGCTCAAGGATCGTTTCGGCGTACTTCGTGATCGGCTTCACGATGGAGGTGATGTCGACTTCCTGCACACCGAGTTGGCGCATGCCGAGCGGCTTGCCCGTGAGTTGGTCGAACATGCGGTCGGGACGCTTGACCTGGCCGGAGACGTAGAGCACAGGTGTCGAATCAAGCCACGCACCGGCCACGCCGGTGACGGCATTGGTGCCGCCGGGGCCGGTGGTAACCATGCAGAAGCCGAGGCCGTTGGTGGCTTTCGCGTAACCCTCGGCGCAGATGGCGGATGCCTGCTCGTGCGAGTTGCAGATGGGCGAGATGCGGGTTTCAGAGGCGAGCGACTGGTTGAGGTGCATGGCGCCGCCGCCGGTAACGAGGAAACAATTGGTAATGCCGAGGTCGGCGACGAACTTCAGAACGTAATCAGAGAGCTTGATCATTCGCCTTCTATGGTACGAGGTGGTGAGGATAGAAGTGGTTAAGGAACTGACGGGGAGTGAGGAGTCGTATACCTCGGAAGCGATCCAGGGTAAGCAGGTCCAAGTCGCCTGTGAGGATCACATCAGCACTTCCTGCGACCGCGCATGCAAGAACATGGTCGTCGTCGGCATCTCGACACGTTGGCTCGAAGGCGATGTCAGCCGTCACCAGCTCCTCGCGGCTTTGAAGGCCTTCAAGAAAGGCAAGATCTTGTAGTTTGTGGAGAAGGTTCTTGCGTCGCACCACTTCCGCGAACTCCGTTCGCAGGTACTCACTCGTCAGTACCACGTCGTGCGAGTTCGTTAGCAGCTGAAGGCATCCGCGCGTTACACCAGGGGTGAGGACGGCGGCGATGCGTACGTTGGTATCGATTACGACCCGGATTCTGACTCTCTTTCGGCTCGTCGCTCGGCCCGAACTTCCTTCACGAGACGAACGGAGTACTCTTCAGGCGTTAAGCCGAGTTGCCTTGCCCGAAGCAGGTGCTCCTGAACCTCGGGGCTTTCTTCCGGTTGCAGCCCGATGTACGATCGCAGCGCCGCAGCTGCGAGTTCCTCCAGCGTGCAGTGCCTGTGCTCCGCGAAGGCACGCGCCTCTTCCGCCAAATCCGGTGCAAAGGAGATTGATGCTGCTTGGGCGACCATGCCAGATTTTACCTCGCCTACTCCGGCGGGCGCAGCAGAAACACGTCGCGGCCGCGCAGGCTGCGGGCTCGCAGCAGGGCATCGCTGAAGTCGCGCACAGCGCCCTGGCCGCCGTCTTTGCCGCTGAGGAAACCACGCTCCAGGACGAACTCGCGTACCTCTTCGGCGGCGTTTGCGGGGCAGGCGCAGAGGCCCGCGATCTCCATCGCGAACAGGTCATTTACGTCATCGCCGAAAAAGCAGGTGTGCTCGAGTGGGAGGTTGAACTTCGCCGTGAACTCACGGAGGGCTGTGGCCTTGTCGCGGGTGCCCTTCACGACATGGTGCAGGTGCATCTTGGCGGCGTAGCGGTCGACCAGCGGCGAGGGCTCGCCGGAGACGAGGGCGAGCTTGATGCCGAGGCGGCGAAGCAGGGATATGCCCATGATGTCGGCGAAGCTGAAGCGCTTGGTTTCTTCCACCGTGCCCGTGGACCACAGCAGGGTGCCGTCGGTCAGGACGCCATCGACATCAAAGGCGATGGCCTGCAAAGATCGCAGGCCATCGGTGAGTTGTGCTTGGGTGAGAGACATGGGCTAGACAGCGGCGCCGCCGCGGCGCAGCTTCTTCATTACCGGAATCTCTTCCTCGTAGACGCGCTTGACGCCGTCACCCATCGACTGCTCGCACAGGCGGATGTCACGCACAAGGCGGCTGATGCCGTTAGGCTCAAGCGAGGCAGCCTGGTCAGAGCCCCACATGGCGCGGTCCATGGTGATGTGGCGCTCAACGCAGCAGGCGCCGAGCACAGCAGCAGCGACGGTGGTCGGGATACCGGTCTCGTGGCCGGAGTAGCCGACGGGCAGGTTGTAGCGCTCAATCATGGTGGGGATGGCGCGCAAATTCAGCTGCTCATACTTTGCCGGGTAGGTTGAGGTTGTGTGCATGAGGATCGTGTTTTCCTTGCCGAGCACGTCCACGGCATGGTCGATCTCCTCATAGGTGCTCATGCCGGTGGAGGCGATGATCGGCTTGCCGGTTTTGCGCACGTGGCGAAGCAGGTTGTCGTCGGTGAGCGAGGCTGACGCGACCTTGTAAACCGGAGGATTGAACTGCTCGATGAAGTCGACCGAGGCTTCGTCCCAAGGCGAGACGAACCAGTCGATCTTGACCTGCTTGCAGAAGCTGTTGATCTCCGCGTAGTCCTCTTGACCGAACTCCAGGCCGCGCTTGAGGTCACCGTTGGTGTCGCCGAAGGGATTGGGGCGGGGCTGCGCGAGTTCCTTCTCGGTGTACACCACCTCGACAGTCCGCTTCTGGAACTTCACGGCATCGCAGCCGGCGGCGACGGCCACGGAGATC
>CAXTRU010000119.1:0-9575 GCA_964246665.1 uncultured Acidobacteriaceae bacterium | reverse complement strand
GTGCTGTCGAACCGAAGCTGCCGGAAAGCACGCCGCAGCTGATACGGTCGAAGAAAGACCGGGTATAGTCCAAGAAACGCCAGGGCACTGAGGGACCCTCCGGCTGCAGGGGAAAAATGAAAGTGACGGGAAACGATGTCCCACACCATCAAGGCGGCAGCAATTAGGCCAACAATCGGCATCACTCTCAGCCGAAGAAAGAACCAGAAGCGAACGCGGGGATTGCACCGTACATGCAGCTTCTGGGCCGCCATGAAGTCACTGAATGTAAATTCGTACCGGTAGATCACTTTCTCGTGATTCTACAGACTCATGCTGCCGTTCATCACCGGGCAGCCCTGGCCCTTGGGCGGGGCGTCTGCCCCTGCCGCGAAGCCGGGATCGTCACCACCGCCGAAGGTGATCTTGTGCACACGGCTCATGCCCTGCAGCTGGCGATGCACCATCGTGAACGCCTGTTGCAGCGCGTCTACCGCGTCGATGCCACGCGCCGGCGAAACATGCGTCCGCCCCATGGCATCCAGCTTGTAGAGGCAAGCCCATCCTTTGCCTTCGACCAACAGGGGCCGCGCAATCACCACGGACAACGCACCTTGCTGCAGCTCTCCTTGCTCATCGTGTGCGGCGATTTCGAGCTGACGCTCGGCGATGGGGTCGAAGGGGAGTTCGTCGACACCGGTCCAGTTATTGATCTGGTCCATTTTCGCCATCGGCACCGCGAGCGCGGAAACATGCGGCTGATCGGCGGTCACACCGGTCGTTGTGTCGATGAGGGTGATGTCCATCTCGCTGTCGTTCAGGTCGGTCGCTGTGCTCATGGTGTTGATCTCCGCTAGGTCAGATGCTAAAGCGAGAGGAAGTTCTTCAGCACGCGTAGGCCTGTGTCGCCGGATTTTTCCGGGTGGAACTGTACGCCCATCATGTTGCCGCGCTCCACGGCCCCGGTGAAGGCACCGCCGTAGAGGTTGGTGGCGGGGGGTGCCGCGTCCACCGGTGCGCGCCAGGAGAGCGTTTAATACACAAACGCGCCCGGGGCCACACCCGCCAGCAAGCGCGAGTCCTCGCGGATGGCTTCCAGGGAGTTCCAGCCCACGTGCGGTGACTTCAAGTCTGCCCCGTCAAACTGTGCAGGGAAGCGCTCGCAATGCCCGGCAAAGTGGCCGAAACCTGCGGTCTCCGGCGCTTCGGTCGAGCCCTGGTACAGCCACTGTAAACCTACGCAGATGCCGAGAAACGGTGTGCCCTCGTCGGCAGCTGCGCGCACCGCGTCTGTGAGGCCCAACGTGTGCAGAAGCTCTGTGGAGCGAAAATGGCCCACGCCCGGCAGCACGATCTTGCTTGCACGGCGAACGTCGCCGGGTTCCTGCGTCACGTGGATGTTGTCCGCACCCAGATAGCGAAGCGCTTTGACGACGCTGGTGAGATTGCCCGCTTTGTAGTCGATGACGGCAATCACGTTAACGGCTCCGCTTGCCGGCCTTCAGCCAATAGGTGAACGGCGCTTCGTAGAGCTCGCCATCGAGCTCAGCAATGCGGCTCTGCAGACGCGTTTGCGCGTCCGTCACGGCCTTGTTGTAAATCAGCGGGCCGATGTCCTGCAGAAAGAAATCGAGCAGCAAGCCTGACGCGAGCTCACCCAACGGCTCCGGCATGTTGCGGTCGAAGTACAGCTGGATGGACTGTACCGCTTCGTTGCGCTGTTCCTTGGTTAGCTCGATCATCACAGCAAACCCTTGGTGCTCGGCAGCAGATCGCGCATACGGTCATCGAGTGAGCAGGCGCCGCGCATGGCCCGTGCGAAGGCTTTGAAAATGGCTTCGATCTTGTGATGATTGGAGCGACCGTACATGGTCTTTACGTGCACATTGGCCTTGGCGCCACGCGCAAAACCGTCGAAGAAGTCGGGTACAAGCTCGGTCTGAAAGTCGCCAACCAGTGGCTGCGTCAGCGCATCGTCAACCACGCAGCTGACGCGCCCGGAAAGGTCCACAGCGCTGACCGCGAGCGTCTCATCCATGGCCATCACGAAGTAGCCCGCACGCAGGATGCCGCGCTTGTCGCCGAGCGCTTGCTGGAACGCTTCGCCCAGCGCAATGCCGACGTCTTCTACGGTGTGGTGTTGGTCGACATCGAGATCGCCGATGCACTCCAGCGTGAGGTCGAAGGCGCCATGCTTGGCGAAGCTTTCCAGCATGTGATCGAAAAAGCGGATGCCTGTGGAGACCCTGTACTGCCCGGTGCCGTCGACGTTCAGGTCAAGGCTGATCTTGGTTTCCAGCGTGTTGCGGCGCACTTTGCCTTGCCGGCTCGCGTCTGTTCCGGCCGCTTCGGTGCCGGGTTCTTGCAGAAGATCGCTCATGGGCGAACTCCCTTTCTGGCGAGGTTGCGGGCTCGCCTTGCCTTCACAACATGGGTCGTGACGTAGCTGAACAGCGCGACAAAAAGAATCGCCATGAGCGCCAAAAGCGGCGCCAGGTAGCGTGTGCCCGCAAATTGCTGCAGGCCCAGAAACGCCAGAACGCCCCACAGCGGAATCAGGGGTGCGATCATCAACGGTCTGCTGCGCCGATAGGCCATCGCTCCCTTGCTCCTGTCGGGGTCTACTCGAACTCGCGTGGATCGGTGCCGGTGTCGCGCGGATGTCTGCCTTCTGCCGGTGTCCACTGCATTTCCGTCAACGTTGCACGCAGGGCTTCGATGCCTCGGGTGACGTGTTCTTCCGGGCCGATGGTGATGCGCACGTAGCCCTCGCAGCCGGGGTCGGACGAGCGATCTCGGAGCAACACACCTTTGTCGCGCATCGCCGCGCAGAACTCTTTGTGCCGCGGGCCAATATCCAGCAGGACAAAATTGGCGGCGCTGGGCCACGTACGCACTTGTAGCTGTTCTAAGGCAGCGAAGACGCGCTCGCGGCCCTGGTGCACCTGCGTGGCGTACCAGTCGATGTAGGCGGTGTCCGCCAGGGCATCCGGCAGCACGGCCAAGGCCACACCGTTCACGTTGTACGGCGAGCTGACTTTGCGCAGAAAGCCCATGAGCCGGGCGTTGCCGGCGAGCATGCCGATGCGCAGACTTGCCAGGCCGTATGCCTTGGAAAACGTACGCGCGACGATGAGGTTCGGATAGTCGTCGATGTCGTTGAGCAGCGTGTCGCCGTAGAAGTGGAAGTAGGCCTCATCGACCATCAAAACCGCTTCAGGCGCGGCCTGGGCGATGGCGAGCAGATGTTCGCGGCGAACCACAGCGCCGGTGGGGTTGTTGGGCGAGGCCACGATGATGAGCCGTGTGCGTGGCGTGATCGCCGCAAGGAAACGCTCGAGGGGGAAGGCGAGCGAATCGTCGGTCTGCACACGCACGAGCGTCGACGTCATCATGCTGATCGACACGTCGTACATGAAGAACGTGGGCGTGCAGATCAGCGCTTCGTCGCCCTCATCGAGAAACGCACAGGCGACGAGATGGATGGCTTCATCGACGCCGTTGGTGAGCAATACCTGCTCGGGCCGTATGCCGAAGTGCTGCGCCGCGATGCGCTCCGCCGGCTCGCGTTCCGGGTACACGGTGAGGCCTTCCGCGGTGAGCTGTTGCAACTTTTTCAGCACCGTGGGGCTGGGCGCGAGTGTGTTTTCGTTGAAGTCCAGCCGCAATGCCTGCCGCGACGCAAGCGGCGGATGGTACTCCGGCATAGCGATCACGCGCGGGCGCGGCTGCGGCAGTCGTTGCTCGCTTTGTGGCGTTTGGGTCGGTTCAAGAACGCTGTTCATGCGTGATCCTTAGCGCATCCGCACGCGGACGCTCTCCGCATGCCCTGTAAGACCTTCCGCTGTGGCCAGCGCGATGGTGTGTGGGCCGACCTCACGCAGGGCATCGCGGGTGTATTGCTGCACCGTGATGATCTTCACGAAGTCCAGCACGCTGAGGCCGCCGCGCACGCGTCCACTGCGTCCCGTGGGCAGCACGTGGTTGGGGCCGGAGATGTAGTCGCCCATGGACTGCGGCGTGTGGTGGCCGACAAAGATCGATCCGGCGTTGCGCACCCAGCGCAAATCGCTGCCGGCGTCGACGGTGAGGTGTTCAGGCGCCAGACGATTGGTCAGCTCTCGCGCTTCTTCGACACTGGCTGTAACGAACGCATAGCCTTGCGCCTCAAGCGACTGTTCGGCAATTGCATTGCCGCGCACCTGGCGCTTCACCTCGAGCGCAACCTCTTCAGCGAGGTCAACCTGGCTGGTGATCAGCACCGGAAGTGCCTCGGGGTCGTGCTCAGCCTGGGCGACCAGGTCGGCCGCGATGCCGCTGGCGTCACCGGCTTCGCTGGTGACTACGATTTCGGTGGGTCCCGCGGGCATGTCGATGCCTGTTTCAAACGAGACGGCGATCTTCGCCGCAGTGACGTACAGGTTGCCAGGGCCGACGATCTTGGTGACAGGCGCGACTGTCTCGGTGCCGTAGGCCATCGCCGCAATCGCCTGCGCGCCGCCGATGCGGTAGAACTCTGTGATGTTGGCGAGGTAGGCGGCGGCGAGCGTTTCCCGTGCGGGCTTGGGGGAGCACACCACGATGCGCTCCACGCCCGCGACCTGCGCCGGTGTGGCCGTCATGAGCAACGTGGAGGGCAGGGGATAGCGGCCACCCGGAACGTAGCAGCCTACCGACTCCAGGGGACGCACAATCTGGCCGACCTCCATGCCATCCTGTGGGCGAAAACTCCAGGCACGCGGCAGCTGTTTTTCTGCGAAGGCGCGGATGTTGGCCTGGGCCAGGCGCATGGCGGCGCGCAGTTCCTCCGAGGTCTCATTCCAAGCCGCTTCCATCTCTTCGCGGCTGACTAACAGGGGCTGCTCGGAGGTGAGGCCGTCGAAGCGCTGCGCGTACTCGCGCACACCGTCATCGCCACCTTGCCGCACCTCGGCGAGAATGGTCCGAACAGTTGCATCCACCTTGGCGGTGTTTACGGCGCCGCGCTGCTCAATCTGCTTGATGGCGCTTTCTGCGGCGCCGGCGCTTTCGCCGAATGTCTTGAGGATCTTCATCGTGTCCTTTGCGCGGCTGCGCAGCTTAGCGGCGGTTGAGGTTCCTGGGGTAGGGAATGGGATCGCGGGGAGGCTGCTGCTCCCTTTGGCCTGCGGCTCCGACGCGCATGTGGCGCCGCTCCAGGCGAGAGCCCGTCATCACGGCACGCTTGGCGGCTTCAGGCGAGGCAGGGTAGACGCGCTCCGGCTTTTTCGGGTCGACCACGACAGCGATCTTCATGCCCGCCTGCACCTTTTGCCCAGCAGGCATTCGGGTTCGCAATGAGACTTCGCGCGGCGTCTTCGAGCCCGGGTCCTGGATGCGCAACGTGACCTTTTTCATGTCCGCATACTTCATCAGGCCGCCCAGCGGCACGGCGGAAACGAGCGTGGCATACAGCACAACGCCGTCGCGCTCTGCGCTTTCCTGGCGCCGTTTTTGCAGCAGGTACATCACGCCGGCGTTGATCGCCAGGCCCACCACAATGACCAGCAGCACAATCCAGAAGATCTTCATCGGCCTCGGCTCCCTCCGGTGCTACAGCACAACCTTGCTGAGCGGGTACTCCACGATGCCGGTGCCGCCCGCGGCCTTCAGTCGTGGGATCACGTCGCGCACCACGGACTGCTCCAGGATGGTGTTCACGGCGACCCAGTTCTTGTCGCGCAGCTCGGAGACCGTGGGCGAGTTCAGCGCAGGCAACACGCCCAACACTGCGTCCAACGCTTGCCGCGGCACGTTCAGCATCAGGCCCACCTGGGTTTGCGCGGCCATGGCGCCCTTCAGCATCAGGCTTAGCGTCTGGATCTTGCGCTGCTTCCAGTCATCGGTCCACGCAAGCTTGTTGGCAATCAACTGCGTTTCGCTTTCCATCAACGTTTCGATAATGCGCAGACGGTTGGCGCGCAGGCTGCTGCCGGTCTCGGTGACTTCCACGATGGCGTCGGCGAGTGTAGGCGGCTTCACCTCGGTGGCACCCCAGCTGAACTCCACCTGCACGGGAATGTTTTTGCCGGCGAAGTAGCGCTTCGTGTACTCCACCAACTCCGTCGCAATCACCTTGCCGGCCAGATCTTCGGGTCGCTGGTAGGGCGAGTCTTCCGGGACAGCAAGCACCCACTTCACCGGGACCCGGCTCTGCTTGGAGTAGGTCAGCGACGTGACGCGGACGACATTGCTCTGGTTTTCGAGCACCCAATCATTGCCGGTCAGGCCGGCATGGAGGGCGCCGTGCTCCACGTAGCGCGCCATCTCCTGCGCACGCACCAGCATGCATTCGATCTCCGGATCGTCGATGGTGGGGAAGTAGCTGCGTCCGCTGGCGTAGATGTTCCAGCCGGCCTGCGCAAACAGCGCAAGGGTGGCGTCCTGCAGGCTGCCTTTGGGGATGCCGAGTTTGAGTTTGTTTGCCATGGTTAGCCTTCCATCCCCAGCGCGATCGGCTTGGTGAAGCAGCTGGCCGTGCCTTCATGGCAAACCAGCCCATCGCCTTCCACTTCCACGCGGAACAGCAGGGCATCGGTGTCACAGTCGGTCGCGGCGGAGACGACACGCAGGCGATTGCCGCTGGTTTCACCCTTCATCCAGAGCTTGTTGCGCGAGCGGCTCCAAAAGGTGACAAAGCCGCTCTCTTGCGTTTTGGCCCAGCTTTCCGGGTTCAGGAAGCCGAGCATGAGCACTTCCATCGTGCGGGCGTCCTGCACGATGCCCGCGACCAGGCCGCCGGCCTTTTCGAAGTCGATGCTGATCTCTTGTTGCACCTGCGTCGTCATCTGCGTCTCCATATTTGGGCCCGGTACACCGCGCAGCAAAAAGCCCGCTCGCGCTGAGGCGTTGGCGGGCCGCGTGTCTCTGATGCTTGGATGCGTTCTCGTTAGATCGCTGCACCGGACCGGCACGCCCACGCGCCATGCGCGTGGTGGTGATGGATCCGACCGTGATGCCCGAGTGTCATCACTCGCTACCCTATGCCTGCACTTGCCGGAAAGTCAACGCCTTCCCGTTTGATCCAATGGAGGCGCAAAGGCTGAGTCGATGGCGCTGTCCAAAGCTGCGTGTGCCCGCGAAGACAGGTTTGAAATTGCAAACCGATGAGACGACCTATCCCACCCGCCACGCATCTTCCTCATCACGGCAACTGGCCGAAGAGAGACTTGGGCAAAATGGCAGATTATCGCGTAGCGGCTGGACAGGCCAATGAAGATCAGTTCACAGCAGCCATCGAGCAGTACACCTCACAGCTTCCCTCAAGCGCCTACCTCGGTTTGGCGATTGCGTCCATTTTGGGATCGGTTTCCTTTCAACTCGCGGGCAAAAAGCAGGAGGCCCTTTTTGTGGGTCAGTGGGTCGCCCCGTTCCTTCTGCTTGGGATCTACAACAAGATGGTGAAGCAGCACGGCTCTGACGCGCAGACGCGCGGCTAGCTCCCCCGTTTCGGCCCTGTCCCCGCTTCCACGCCGGTCGATGTCCTATCGACCGGCGTGAACGTTTGCTCGCCGCCTTCGGCGATGCGCACCTCGCCGCGGCCGATGTCATACACCCATCCGGAGACCGTGAGTTCGCCCGTTGCCAGGGCGCTGGCCACAGCGGGATGCGTACGTAGGTGCTGCATCTGCAGCAACACATTCTGTTCTGTCAGTAGGCTGAGCAGATCTCGCCGCGACTCGTTGCGTTGATGCAGGCCCTGCGACACCGCCAGCGCTGCTTTGGCGTGAATGAGCCAGCTTGCCACGGTTGGCATGGTTTCGGTCGACTGTGGATGCAGCAGCGCTTTCATGGCGCCGCAGTCCGAGTGTCCGCAGATGGCGACGTGCTGCACTTTTAGGCCCTGCACGGCGTACTCGATCACGGCACCGACGCCGCCCAGCGTCTCGCCATAGGCCGGCACCAGGTTGCCGATGTTGCGCATGACGAAGATCTCGCCCGGCAGGGTCTGGGTGATGGACGCCGGATCGATGCGCGAGTCGGCGCAGGTGATGAGCAGGGTGTGCGGGCGCTGCGGCTCCGCTTCGGCACGTTGAAACAGTGCCGCTTCGGCGGGGTACACCTCGCTGCGGAACCGGCGAACCCCTTCCTTTAACTTGTCGAGTGGTGTGGGCATCGTGGCAAGTCTAACGTCGGTGGAGCTCCGTTGTGCAAGGGCATGGTCGGTGACGATCGTTACTTGGCGGAGCTGCGTTCCCGCCACTTGATGTTGCAACCGATCGATCCGCGCTGGTTCGGGTCGGGGCGCTTGCCGCGGATGACCGCGTCCATGGCCGCGCGCAGGTCTTCGCCGGTGACGGGTGTGTCGTTGCCGAAGTCACCCCGGCGCGGACGGCTGCTGTCGAGCTGCCCGCGATAGACCAGCCGCATCTCGCCGTCGAAGAGGAAAAAGTCCGGCGTGCAGGCCGCGCCGTAGCTGCGCGCGACCTCCTGCTCTTCATCGAGGAGGTATGGGAAGGTCCAGCCGAGGCGGCGGGCCTGTTCACGCATGCCGTCCGGGCCGTCCTCGGGGTACTGCACGATGTCGTTGGACTGGATCGCCGCGATAGCGATGGGACCTTCGCCGTTTTCGCCGAAGTAATCGCGGCCGATGCGGGCGAGCTCTCCTTCCACGTGCTTCACGTAGGGGCAGTGGACGCACACAAACATCACCAGCAGGCCGTGCTTCTGCTGCGGTCCACCGTGGGTGGCTGTGTTGACAGCATCGGTGGCGTTGTCGTCCCAGGCGAGCGCGAAGACGTCGTCCCGGCTCATGGGCCGGTTGCTGAGCACATCGACCAACTCAAACGCCGGGGCAACCGTTCCCAGCTCTACCATCGTTGACTCGGTCCTGGACATAGGGCCTCCACTCGGAATCATAGGAGGTGCCCTGGGGCGTGTGGGCTGCCTCGCGCGAGGTATTCTGCCTGTTGTTGTGGAGAATCGGCCGCCGAGAACCTTGCCCGAAGCCGGTGTCGCCCGGCCCGCGGAGATCGCCGAACGCGGCGCGCATGGACGGCCGCTGTGCCGATGGTGCCGGCTGGAGATCCTGGCCTCACGGCGGCGAACATTTTGCTCGGCGTTCTGCGTGCATGAGTGGCGGATGCGCTCCGACCCCGGCTACCTGCGCGACCTCCTGTTCGCCCGTGACCGGGGTGTGTGCGCCCTGTGCGCCACGGACACCGTGGCCGAGTACCGCAAGTTGAAGGCGAGCCGGGGTCGCGCTCGGACCGAGGCGCTGGAGGTGTGGGGTCTGCGTTCGGTGCGAGCCAGGCGGTCGCTTTGGGATGCCGACCATATCCTCGCTGTGGCCGAGGGCGGCGGCCAATGCGATCTCGACAACGTGCGGACGCTATGCCTGCCCTGCCACCGGGAGGTCACGGCCGATCTGCGGCGGCGCCTACGGGGGAGGGACGGGGCCGGCACGTGAGGGCGAGGTGTGCCCTGCGTAGGGCCCTGTGACGCCAAAGGTGCTTGCGATACACTATGGTTCGTCTCCCGACCCTGGCATTTTTGCTCGCTTCCGGTCCGGACTCAGGATCTTTCAAGCGTGAACCGAACCATCTCGAGGCTTCAGCAATACCCGCGGCTCCTAGTAC
>CAXTRU010000118.1:6401-9582 GCA_964246665.1 uncultured Acidobacteriaceae bacterium | reverse complement strand
GGTCACTCGCGGCCAGGTGAGCCATGGCGGCGCGCGCCACCTCTTCCCGTGTGCCGAGCTGCGCCGTGAGCGTCAGCGGGTGGCCGCTACGGACCACGCCCAGGGCGATCTGCACACCGGCGCCGGCGTCGTGGATCATGCGCCGGAGTGCTTCCGCCCCGGCAAGCGCCTGGCCATTAAGACTGACGATGACGTCATGGGCATGGAGGCCTGCTTTGCCCGCGGGGCCATCGTGGTCGACCATCACGACCTCCACGCCACGACCGCTGGGCAAACGCATGGATCTCAACTGGTCGTCCGGAAGGTCGTGAAACTCAATGCCCAGGTAACCGGGAGCGTGGCCATTGGCGGTACCGCGCAGGCCGGCGTGCCCATGTGCCGAGGGAACACGGTGCAGCGCCCACGCCGGCCGCGCCGCAACGAGCAAACTGCCGGCGCATAGCAAGCCGTATATCAGGTTCGCCGGACCACGGGGGCGAGCAGCGACGCAGGGAAGCGGCGAAACGACAGTAGATCGTGACCGGAGCATGGCCGACCTACTCAACGTCCGAGGCGCTTTGCAGCACCTGGAACGACGCATTGCGAACTGCGGGGTTGGCATCCTCCGTGGACACCGTACGAAGGGCCTGGCGCACGCTGGAATCGGCACCGACGGGCGAAAGCATGGAGATTGCCTGTGCGCGCACAGCCTCGCTCTTGTCGTGCATCAGCGCTTCCAGCACCGCGTCGCGCACGTGGACGTCTTCGGCGACATAGGGCTCCAGGCCGTTGAGCGCGTGCAAGCGCACGGCAGCGCTCTTGTCATAGCGCAGGCTGTTCACCAGCGCCAGGCGGAGGTCGCCAGAGCCGGTTTCCGAGCCGTCCTGCGTGCCACAAGCGTGACCGGTACGGCACTCATCGGCGACCAGGGAGACGGCGGCCTCATGCGCCTTGCTGTTGGCGGCGAGCTTGGTGCCGACCAGCAGCAGGTTGCGGATCTCCGGGTCGCTCAGCGAGCCCTGCATGCTTTCCGGAACCAGCCGGTTGTACTCCACCTCGACACGGTCGGAGTTTGGCGTCTGCCGAATGCCGGACACGCTGGCGATATCGCCCTGCATGGGGTGGGAGATGACGACCGGGCCCTGCTTGGGCGGCGTATGCCGTACCTGGTAGCGTGTCAGCGCGTTGCCGCCCAGGAACCCTACGCCGAGCAGCAAGGTCGCCAGCGCGGGTGAACCGGTGACAAAGCCCAGCCACAGACACCCATTAGCCGTGAGCCGTTGCGTCAGCGAGCGCGGCGGCAAGGCGTCCAGAGCCTCGTCCAGGCGCATGCGGCTGGCTGCCAGCAGGTTGGGCGAAGGGTCGACGACCGGATCGAGCGCGAGCGTCTCGCTCAGCGCGCGGTACGCATTCCACTCGCGGCGGCAGTCCTCACAGGTGTTCAGGTGCTGCTCGAGTGGGAGTAGGAGCTCGTCTGAGAGCTCTCCGTATTGGGCGAAAACAATGCTTTCTTGCGCGTCCTGGCATCGCATGGTGCGTTCCTCGTGTGGCCTCTTAAAAAGGGTGCTGCCGGTGCGGGTCGTTCTGTGATTGCCCGCTTGGTGGTGCTTGGTGGTGCTAGTGGCTGGTGGCTGGTGGCTGGTTGTTAGTGGCGGGTAGCTGGTTGTTAGTGGCTGGTGGCTGGTTGTTAGTGGCTGGTTGTTAGTGGCTGGTTCTTGGTGGCTAGTTGCAAGTCCCTAGTGGCTGACTAGGCACCAACCACTAGCCACCAACCACCAGCCACCAACCACTCGTCACCTCACTTCGGCCAACCGGGCGCGGAGCTTGCGGGTGGCGCGGAACAGGGTGTTTTTGGCAGTCTCTTCTGTGGTGGAAAGCATCTCGCCGATGGTGCGCAGCTTGAGGCCCTGGTAGTGCTTCAGTTCAAAAACGGTTCGTTCTCTGGGCGTCAACTCGCCGAGCGCGCTTTGAATCGCGGCGTGTTGGTGTTTGCGCTCGAGCTCGCGGTCCGGATCGGCCGTGGCGCGGTCGTCCTGCACGTTGGCCATCAGGTCCATCTCTTCGCCTGACGAGTCGAGCACCGTGCCGGGGTCTTCGCGGCGGCTCTTGCGGCGGCGAAGCTGGTCAAGGCAGAGGTTGGTAACGATGCGGTAGAGCCAGGTGTAGAAAGAGCACTCAAACCGGAAGTTGGACAGGTGCCGGTAGGCCTTGATGAACGCTTCCTGATGCACGTCCTGCGCGTCTTCCTCGTTGCCGAGCATGTGGAGCGCCAGGCGGAGCACGCTGCGGTCGTAGCGGCGGACGAGCGAGTCAAAGGCCGAGCGGTCCCCTTTCTGCGCGGCGCGGATCAGGTCGTCGTCTTCGGCGCGCTGTTGGGCCCGGGCCTCCATCTCCTGGGGAGTGAGGCGGACACGGGTCCCGGATTGCCCGGCGGATCTGGCTTCAACCTTTGGCATGTGGCCTGCCGCCGATTCTACCGCCGGGGTGGGAAGGGCGGCCCCGAGGGTCTCCTGCAGGCCAAGCGCAAAGGGGCTGACGCGCCGACGGGTGGTCTCGCCGGGGAGGACAATCGCGGGGGAGGTGCTCATGCTGGGGCTGACTCCGGAGTCAGGTGGTGCTACACCGGCTTGGACGAACGCGTCCGATATGGGTGAGCAACTTGTATAGGTGAGCAACTTGCTCGTAAGGTCGACAAGAAACGTGCTAAGTTGGCTTAGCAGGCTGGAGGACTGGAATGACAGCGACCATTTTCGAGGCGAAAACCAATCTTTCCGAACTCATCAAGAAGGTTCAAGCGGGGGAAACGGTAGTTATCACGTCTGGGCGGGACAAAACGCCGGTAGCCAAGCTCGAGGCCGTGGAACCGAAAAAGCCACAACGGCTCGGCGCTGCCTACGATCCAACATTCGAACTACCCGAGTCCTTCTGGGACCCGTTGCCTGAAGAGGAGCTACGACTTTGGGAAGGTGATGGCGATTGAAACTGCTTCTGGACACCCATTGCTTACTCTGGGCAGCCATTCGGCCCGAGCGGCTGCCCATGCATGTGCGGTCCATGATCGCGGACGACCAAAACGAGATCTGTGTGTCAGCTGCCAGTGCTTGGGAGATCGCGACCAAGGTTCGTGTCGGCAAGTTGTCCGAAGCATCGGCCTTCGAGCAGAACTACTTGATTGATACCCAGAAAGCTGGATACCTTCACC
>CAXTRU010000118.1:0-6391 GCA_964246665.1 uncultured Acidobacteriaceae bacterium | reverse complement strand
GCCAACATGGCGACCCGTTCGATCGCATCATCGCGGCACACGCGCTCGCGGAGGACATCCCCGTCATCAGCGCCGACCCGAAGCTGGATGCCTTTGGCGTGCGTCGCCTCTGGTGAGGCTTGGCATGCCCGAATCCTGGTTTGGGCAGGACCGACCTTTCTTTCGCGTGGAAATCTGCCGGCAGCAAAGATGTCGGCCCTTGTTCGTCGTAAGCTTTCTGGAGCGCATCACACGAGAGCCGCAGCAAGGCAGCATCATGGCTAAGCCTCGCGCGTTGAAGGGGTAAGAGCATGGGAAGCAAGCGTTGGGGCATTGCGCTGGCCGCAGTTGTTCTGCAGATCGCCTTGGGCGCCGAGTACGCCTGGAGCGTGTTCAGCAAGCCGCTGGCAGCGCGCTTTCACTGGACCGGGCCACAGGTTGCGCTGACGTTTACGATCGCCATCTTCTTGGTCGGCTTTGCCGCGTTCTTCGGTGGTCTGTGGGCGAATCGCAGCGGCCCACGCGTGGTTGCCATGACCGGCGGCCTTCTTTACGGTCTCGGCGTGGCCTTGGCCAGCCAGGCGGATAAGGGCCTTGGCGTGCTGTACCTCACCTATGGCATCATCGGCGGCATCGGCTTGGGCTTCGCCTATATCGTGCCGATTGCCACACTGGTGAAGTGGTTTCCTGATAAGCGCGGCCTGATGACCGGCGTCGCCGTTGGCGGCTTCGGCGCCGGCGCCCTGGTGACGGCCCCAATCGCTCGCAGCCTGATCGCAAAGGTGGGTGTGCTGACCACCTTCCTTTACCTCGGCATCGTGTTTCTGGTGATCTGTGTCGCCGCGGGCTACTTCATGGAAAACCCGCCGCAAGGCTACAAGCCTGAGGGCTGGACGCCTTCGGCCGCGTTGCAAAAGCGTGAGGGCGGGCGCGACTTCACGCTCGGCGAGGCGCTGCGGAGCTGGCAGTGGTGGGCGCTCTGGTTGTTGTTGTTCCTGAACACGTCGGCTGGCATTTCGGTCATCTCGCAGGAGTCGCCCATCTTCCAGGAGATCGCCGGGGTCACAGCCGCTGCCGCAGCGGGCATGGTCGGCATCGCCGCCTTTGGCAACGGCGCTGGCCGCATCTTCTGGGCGTGGGTGTCTGACCTCATTCCTCGGCGCTTTGTGTTTCTGATCATGTTTCTGCTGCAGGCTGTGCTGTTCTACTTGCTGCCGAACGTGAGCACGCAGACGCCGCTTACAGTAGTGACCTTCATCATCCTGCTTTGCTATGGCGGCGGTTTCGGCACGATGCCCGCCTTCACGGCCGACTACTTTGGCCCAAAGAACGCGGGCACGATCTACGGACTCATGCTGACGGCCTGGGGCTTTGCCAGCGCCTTTGGGCCCATCCTGATCGCGCACACGCACCAGACAACTGGCCACTACGTGAACGGACTCCACATCCTTTCGGTCGTGCTGCTGGTTTCCGCGATCCTGCCGTTCATCGTGCGGCCGCCGCGGGTTGACGCAGCCGTTCCAGTAAGCCCTGCGGTGCGATAAAAGTCGCTTGCCTGGACACTGCTCCACGATCAGCCTCCCTCGCGTCCAATGCGGTAGCGCAATGGCCGCGCAGGAGGCTGCTCTCTTTTGCCCGAGTTTTCGTCCGAATTCGATACGCGCTTCTTGAACCGCCGTGCGTTTCTGCGGCAAACGGTCGCCTTTTCGGCCCTCGCGGCCCTGCATCCCGGAGCGCTCCTGGCCGAGACCTTCGGCGACGACTCCCCTGCTCCCAACCCGGCGAACCCACACATGCTGCTGCTGGGCGACTGGGGCGCGGACCACTATCCGCAACAGCAGCGCGCCGTCGCCGAACAGATGAAGCACTATGTCGACGGCAAGCAGGTTCATCCCCAGGCTGTGTTTTTGCTCGGCGATAACTGGTACGGCAACATGTTGGGCGGTCTGGACTGCCCGCGATGGCAGACCGACTTCGAGCAGATGTACCCAACGTCCCACTTTCCATGCCCGTTTTATGCCGTGCTCGGAAACCACGATTATGAGCACCGGATTGACAGCAAGGCCGACCTGCAGCTGGCGTATCCCAAGCACGTGAAGACGCGTTGGACCATGCCAGACCATTGGTACACCTTTACGTGGCCGGAAAAGAACCCCGTCATCACGTTCCTCTGCCTGGATTCCAACCTGCCCGGAACCAAAGACGACCCCTTCCCGTGGAGTTTCACCATGAGCCGCGAGCACACCGCGAAACAGGACGCCTGGTTCCAGGCGCAGCTGGCCAAGCCGCGCACGACGCCGTTTGTGGCAGTGGTTTGCCACCACCCGCTGTACACCAATGGTGTCCATAAAGACAACAAGCTGCTACTGAAGCGTTGGGAGCCTATGGTGCGGCAGGCCAAGGTGGACTTCTGGATTACCGGCCATGACCACGATCTGCAACATATCGAGTTCGCCGGCCACCCGACGAGTTTCGTCATCTCCGGCGGCGGTGGGGCGGAGCTGGTGAATTGGACGACAGACCCGGCCAAGCGCGGACCGTTCGGGTCCAAGGTGCTTGGCTTTTCCGACCTGGAAATTGTGGACGGGGCGGTAGTGCTGCGGCACATCGACGTAAACGGGCAGGAGCTGCATGCCTTCCGCAAGACGTCTGACGGCAAAGTAACGCTGTTGAAGCCGCTTGGGTCGGTTTAGCTGACGGTCAAGGCCAACGCAAAGGGCGCAAAGGGCGCGACGGGCGCCAAGGTACGCCACGGTTTCGTCGACAAAGCGCGCTCTGGGTAACAGTACTTGGAGCACAAGGGGATCCGTTGCGTACCTTTGCGCCCTTTGCGCCCGTAGCGTTCGTCTTGCGCTGCCATAGGCGGCTACACTAGCCATCGATGGCTTCACTGTTTCCTGATGACGGTCGCCCTTCGGGAAGACCACCGTTTCGCAAGTACCCCTCCCGCCCCAAGGCCGTGCCTTCCGAGCTGCCGCCACTGCCGGAAGGATGGGTCCTGGCCCACTGCGACGGTGGCGCCCGGGGCAATCCGGGCCCAGCGGGGTTCGGCGCCGTGCTGGTGGACGCCGAAGGTGCGCCGCTGGCGGAGCTGAGCGAGTTTTTGGGCTTTCGCACCAACAACTTCGCCGAGTACTCCGGCCTGCTCGCCGTGCTGGCCTGGGCGCTGGACCATGGGCATTCGAAGCTGCGCGTAGTTTCGGACAGCGAGCTGATGGTGAAGCAGATTCAGGGCAAATACAAGGTGAACTCGCCCGACCTGAAACCACTGCATGAGGAGGCACGGCGCCGCATCGCGCAGTTGAAGGCGTTTGAGATTCACCACGCACTCCGCAATAAGAACAAGGACGCAGACCGGCTGGCGAACGAGGCCATGGACCGAGGCATGGGTAAGACGGCCGGGGCAGCCGAAGTTCGCCCGCCAGCCACGGCCACCCCGTACCCGCAACGCGCGGCGGCTCCCCCTGCCCCGGCGCGGATGGAACCCACGTCCGGGCCGGTGACGGCGCAGGCCGGCATGTTGCGTGGCTTTGTGCGGGATGGCGTGGTGCACCCTCTTGGGGGCAAGGCTCTGCCCGAAGGGTCGTTTGTCAAAATATTGCCGGAGTAGTGCAAGGTTGGATCATGGTCGTTGATCGCTTGGCGTGTCGCATTGTGGGGCTGGCTCGGGCCGCGGCACGACAACGCGTCGTTCTCGGTGCGGTCTCTGTTGCCTTTGTGGCACTCGCCTGCCGCCCCATAGTCGGTGAGGCCTCCGAGCCGGGGGCGCTTGCGGTGGTGAAGCAGGCGGTCGCCGCTGAGTTAAACGCCGAACGCACGGATAAGACGCCGTGGAAGTACCGCGACCACGATGTTGAGCCCGGCAAGGACACCGTGTACCAGGTGGTCGAGACGCCTAAGGGGGATCTGCGGCGCCTGGTTGAGCTGAACGGCAAACCGCTGAGCGGCAGCGCCGCGGAAAAAGAGGCCGATCGGCTGAGAACGTTTGTGAACAGCCCGGAGGAGCTGGCCAAACGCCAGAAAGCGGCGGAAAGCGACGGCGCGCAGGCGCGTGAGTTTCTGCAAAGTTTGCCGGAGGCCTTTGTGTGGACCATCGTGAGTGAGTCACCCCAGGCCGTGCAGCTGAAGTTCCACCCCAATCCGGACTTTTCCCCGCCCGACATGCAATCCCGTGTGTTGTCGGTGATGGCCGGGCAGATGACGGTCGCGCGCGAGGGCAACCGTATCCAGTCCCTACGGGGAACGCTGACCGACGACGTCAAGTTCGGGTTCGGGCTGTTCGGCAAGATCGACAAGGGCGGCACCTTCAACGTGGAACGCCGGGAGCTCGCGCCGGGCATGTGGCAGATTACGGAAACGCACGTCCACATTGGCGGGCGTGCCTTGCTGTTCAAGACCATTGGGCAGCAAGACGATGAGGTGAAAACGGAGTGGCACATCTCCCAGGTGCCAGATCTGCAGGCGGCGCTTCGGGAGCTTACCCGGTAGTCGTCAGGGGCCCGCGGTTCCGCAAACATCCCATAGAAGTTCGCATCCCGGAACGCGGCATGGCACTCTAACTAGGCGTGCAGATCTGTCCCAAACTCCTCACGGCGGCAGCCGCGGCTCTTCTTGCGCCGTGTGGGGCCGCTTTCGCGCAGGCTCCACCGAGCTTGCCTGTTCCCTCCAGTACCGCTGCAGCAGCCACTGCGGAGGGTGCTCCCGGGCTGCCGCAGGCGCCCAGCACCTTGCTTGCCGGACAGGATACCGGGCTCGTGCGGCCCGCGGGCTCCGGCATCAAGTTTGCCGCGCCGGCGAGCACCCCGGGCCCTGGCGGATTTGCGGTGGAAAAGGCTCAGCAGGGGCCGTTGCCGCTGTCGCTTGATGATGCGATCTCGCTGGGATTACAGCGCAACCTGCGCCTCAAATACGAGCACGCCAATCAGCGCGCGGTGCGCGGCTACCGCGGGCAGATCGCCAATGCGTTGTTTCCGAATCTGCAATTTCGCGCAGCCTCCAGCGCGCAGCAGCTGAACCTGGCCGCTCTGGGCTTCAATCCCACCAAGATCGGTCCGCTGCTGGGGATCTTCGGCATCAACCCAAGCTCGCTGCAGACCATCGTCAAAGTAAACACCACCACGGCGCAGATCAGCCTGGACCAGCAGCTGTTCAACCTGCCTGACTTTGAGCTGTACCGTGCCATCAAGCCCGAGTTCAAGGCCGTCGATCTGAACGTTGCGGACTCCGATGAGCAACTGGTGCAAGCCGTAACTACGGCGTACCTGAAGGTGCTGGCTGACCAGGCGAACCTGAACAATGCCATTGCCGAAGAGACCGCTGCCAAGGCGCTGCTGGACCAGGCCACGCAACTGGATGCGGCCGGTGTTGGCATCAAGCTGGATGTCTTGCGGGCGCAGGTGGAGTACCAGCAGCGGCAGCAGGCGCATGTTTCGGCCGATAACGAATTAGACAAAGACGGCATTCAGCTCAATCGCATCATGGGCCTGCCGGCCGGGCAGGAACTCGACCTGACTGACGACACACCGTACTCCGAGCTGGGCCAGTTGAACCTGGACCAGGCAAGGCAGACGGCATACAGCCACCGCAATGATTTGCTGGCGCTGCAGCAGAGCATCATCGTCAGCAGCCATGAGGTGAAAGCGGTCAAATACCAGCGGCTGCCGACATTGGCGGTGAACGGTTTCTATGGTGTGCTGGGCGAAACCACGGGGCTGTACCACGGCATCTTCACAGCGGAAGGCAGCGTCAAGTTCCCGGTCTTCCGCGAGGCGGCGCAGCGCGGCGAGCAGGACACCGCCGAAGCGCAGCTACAGCAGTTGCGGGACCAGGAAGAGAACCTTCGCGGGACCATCGACGCACAGATTCGGACCAGCCTGCTGGACGTGGAAACGGCTTCACAACTGGTGCGCGTGGCGCGCAGCAACGTGGATCTGTCGCAACAGGAGCTCGCCGATGCGCGCGAGCGGTTCAGCGCCGGTGTGACCGATAACCTGGAGGTCGTGAACGCCGAAGCCGCCGTGACCGGGGCACAGGCGCAGCTGGTGAGTGCGACCTACCAGTTCAATGTGGCAAAGGTGAACCTGGCGCGCAGCACTGGGGTGCTGGAAACGCGATACCGCGCGTTCCTGGGCATGTGAGCGAGTGGCTAGGGACGGGCGTAGGATCGATGTGTCGGTGGGCGGAGCGATCCGGCGGGACGGCATCGTCTAGCCGTGTCTCCTCTGGTGTGACTTGGGGCATAGCCGTTCGGTGAGCCACAGGGTCATAGATCTCGAGTAGGGCGAGGGTAACTCGCCGGAGCGGAGCGACGGGCCTGGTACTGCACGTGAAGCGCATTGTTCTCGGCCTGTGCCTGGCCGGCGTTTTGCCGGCGAGTGCCCAGGTGCTGGCGCGGCCCGGGTGGGCTGGGTCG
>CAXTRU010000117.1:0-9624 GCA_964246665.1 uncultured Acidobacteriaceae bacterium | reverse complement strand
CGCGTCAGCGGCCAGACTGCCGCGCCGTGGCTTCGTCACGCTGGATTTCGGCGTGCTGCTGGACGGTTACTGCTCGGACATGACGCGGACCGTGCACCTGGGCAAGGCGAGCCCGCGGGCGTGGGACGTGTATCATTCGGTGCTGGAAGCGCAGCAGGCGGCAGTGGCTGCGGTGGGCCCGGGTGTAACGTGTGCGGCGGTGGATGAGGCCGCGCGCAGCGTGTTGAAGACAGCGGGATGGGCAAAGTATTTTTCGCACTCCACGGGGCACGGTGTTGGGTTGGAGATCCACGAGGGCCCGCGGATCGCGGCGGGTGTGGAGCAAACGCTGGAGCCCGGCATGGTAGTGACCGTGGAACCTGGCGTGTATCTGCCTGAGGAGTTTGGTGTGCGCATCGAAGACATGGTGCTGGTGACGGAAACCGGAGGCGTTGTGCTGACGGCGGCCAGCCCCAAGGCCTGGATGCAGCTTTAATGCAGGGATTAGGGATTAGGAGTTGGAGTACATGGGTGAAGGGGATTTGAAGGAGCTGCGGGAGCTGGTGGAGTTTTTGAAGGCCAGTGGCGTGGCGGAGTTCGACATGGAGCGGCCCGAGTTGAAGGTGCGGTTGACCTTTGCGCAGGCCGCGCCCGCAACACCGGCACCGCTCGCCGGGCTGGATATGGCGCAGGTAGCCCGTCTGATGGCGGCAGCCGGTGGCGCTGGGGCCACGCCTGTGGTGCCGGGGCCGGTGTTGGCTGAGGTGGCCCCGGTGCAAACGGCGGTGGCTACGCCGGAGGCAGTGGCTGCCGCATCATCATCTGCCGCAGCGGCCGATGACGATGCAGGGCTGCACATCGTGAAGTCGCCGCTGGTGGGCACGTTCTATGACGCGCCTTCCCCAGGCGCCGACGCTTTCGTGAAGATCGGCGACAAGGTCGCGAGCGGCAAGGTGCTCTGCATCGTGGAAGCGATGAAGATCATGAACGACATTGAAAGCGATGTGGCCGGCGAGATCGTCAAGGTGTACGCCAAGCCCGGGCAGCCTGTGGAGTACGGGCAGAAGTTGTTTGGGATACGGATATAAGCGCCATCGTCTCGGCGAAGAACGTAGATTCCCTTCGGGAATGACAACCAAAGAACGCGTAGCGGCAGAAGCCGTAATGGGAGCGCATGTTTCGTAAGGTTTTGATCGCCAATCGGGGAGAGATTGCACTGCGAGTGATCTCGGCGTGCAAGGAGATGGGCATCCGCACGGTGGCGGTGTACTCGGAAGCCGACCGCAACAGCCTGCACGTGCGCTTTGCGGATGAGGCGGTGTGCATTGGGCCGCCGCGGTCGTCGGAGAGCTACCTGAATGTGCCGAGCGTCATCTCCGCCGCCGAGATTACCGGCGCGGAGGCGATTCATCCCGGGTATGGGCTGCTGAGCGAGAACGCGAACTTTGCCGAGGTGTGCCGCGCGTCAAACATTAAGTTCATCGGGCCCCCACCGGAAGTCACGCGCATGATGGGCGAAAAGAGCACCGCGCGGCAGACGATGAAGAAGGCCAAGGTGCCCATCCTGCCCGGGTCCGACGGCGTGATCGAAGGCGAGGACGCGGCGCTGGAGTGGGCCAAGAGTGTTGGCTTTCCGGTGATCCTGAAGGCGGTGGCCGGTGGTGGTGGACGCGGCATGCGCATCTGCCGTTCGGCCGAAGAATTGCCGGCGCTGTACCAGAGTGCGTCGACCGAGGCGTTGAACGCCTTCGGCAACGGCGATCTCTACATGGAAAAGTTCATCGAGCGGCCGCGGCACATCGAGTTCCAGGTGCTGGCGGACGAGCACGGCAACGTGATGTCGCTGGGCGAACGTGAGTGCTCGATTCAGCGGCGGCACCAGAAGCTGATTGAAGAGGCGCCGAGCCTGCAGGTCACGCCGAAGCTGCGCGAGCAGTTGGGCAAGACGATTGAGCGAAGCCTGAAAGAGATCGGCTATTGGAACGCGGGGACGATTGAGTTTCTGATGGATGAGGACGGCTCGATTTACTTCATCGAGATGAATACGCGTATCCAGGTGGAGCATCCGGTGACGGAGATGGTGACGGGTGTGGATCTGGTGAAGGCGCAGCTGCGCATCGCAACCGGTGACAAGCTGAAGGACATCGTTCCGGAGAAGCCGGAGATCATCGGCCATGCCATTGAGTGCCGGATCAACGCTGAGGATCCGGTGAAGTTCATCCCGAGCCCGGGCAAGATCTCCGTGTATAACTTGCCGGGCGGCAATGGCGTGCGCGTGGATACCGCGCAGTATGCGGAAGGTGTGGTGCCGCAATACTACGATTCGCTGATTGCAAAGCTGATCTGCCATGGCAAGGACCGGGAAGAGGCGATCGACAAGATGCAACGCGCCTTAAGTCAGTTTGTGGTGGAAGGCATTCACACCACGATTCCGCTGCACCAGCGCATCTTTGCGGACTCTGAGTTTCGGTCCGGTCAGTTCGACACGAAGTTCATGGAGAGGTTTTTGGCACGCGAGAAGGAAGCGCAGTCGTAGGCCTGGTTGAGTACTGGGGTTGTTTTCTCCCCTGAGACAGCGAAGCTTGCAGCTGTGGACCAGCTACCCCGGTGATTAAGGAATCTACTCCGGTATCCTGAAGCCGGAGGCTCGCAGGTGAGCATCCAGAGCGAATCGGCTTACAAGAAGAATCGCCTTATCTGAGGCGCTTTCGCGCATGTACACGTCGGCACGTCCCATCCAGCGATCCAAGGCGCCGGTTTCGCCGTGAATGAGACTGGCGGTGCTTAGAAGGGGTACGTAGATCGGGTATGCCGCCAAGCCTTCTTCTTCAATTTCGGGCAAGAAGGTTTTGTTCCAAGCCGCGATCAGATCATCGTTGAGACTTGTGTGCAGGACTTGAACCAGCCCGCCGGTGCCGGACATGACGTCACACGCGTGGGTCGCGCCAGCTTCGTCTGTGTCCAGATAAGCGACCGTGTGTTTCAGGGCAGGGAGCGGCGAATCATGGTCACGATCTGTTAGATCCTGTTCTGTCCAATAGCGGGGCGGTTCGGCCTCGGGCCGCAGACCTAGCCCCATTTCAGGACGCCATTGGCGTCCAAACCTTGAAATCTCGCGTATCGCATTGTCTCTGTGTAATTCGTCCAAGAGAAGAAACACTGAACGTTCCTTTGCTGTTTCGCTCAGAGTAGCAACGAGCCGGGTCACACTGTCGCGCAGTATGGGACGGCGTTCAGGCTGGAGGGGTAAAGCGTGCAGGGGCACAACGTAGGCGTGCCAAGGCGTGGCTATTGGCATCGGACGTGCCTCTAGTGAGGAATCCGGTTGTCCTTCATCACGAGACCAGATAGTGGAGGTCATCGTTCCTCATTTCTTCCAGGAGCTCCCAAAGCACGTCATCGAAGGCCGGATCCTTGAGCATCAGGAGGACGCCGTGATCGAGTTTGCTTTCGATCAGATATCCTTCGAACACCTCAAACCACGCCGCGCGTTCTTCGCTGGTAGCTTGCACCAGGCTGGCGCCCGTAAGCAGAGGAAGAACGAACAGCATCCCTTTGTAATCCGGATCGGACTCAAACGGCGTCCCGAAGACTTGCTTGCTGCGAGCAAGGAAAGCGTCACGAAGGCAATAGGCCGCAGCGATCTCTGCTTGCATTGTGTCTGAATATCCCGGGTGCGTTTTGATGATGCGCGGCATCTCGAAAATAGGCGGCGCTGTCTTTGGATCGGGCGGTAGATACAGCGTCACCATACCGCCAAAGCCGAAGAAGTCACGGCGCTGGGCATCGGCTTTCTTCAGCAGGAACCAATGCAGGTAGTCGGGTATCCAACGGTTCACGTCGATAGCATTTCCGCTCCTTTGCGCTTCCTCGACCTGCTTGCGGATGGAATCCATGTCCGGCAACGGGGTTGAAGGATTGCCAGGCGTCAGGGAAAAGCCTGTCATCAGGACAGAATCCGCCGTGGTCCCGGTGAATCGTTCCAGCAGGTCGGGGTATAGCGATTTGAACTGCAGGAAGCACTCCTCGCGAAGTCCGGGCGCGGTCCGAAGACGCAGCGCAAGCCGGCGTTGGAACTCCAGAAGCCACTCACGCTCGGTCAGCAGCATCGGGAAATGCGAAACAGGAAGCCAGTAGATGGATGCGTCCTCTACCGCCGTCGCTCGAACGAAAGGGCTGAGCGATTTGTCCTGCAGGGGTTCAACGCGAGACGACGTATGTGCTTGCGGGCTTGGCATAGGATACCGCTCACCGGCCTAGGAAGGCATTGATCGCGGAGGCGGCTTGATCTTTGCCTGCCATCTGGTTAAGTCCGGAAAACAGGGCCAGGGAGCCGTCTGTGTACTGGATAGCTAATTGGCTGGTCGTGGAGCCGGTTCGGACAAGGGCATGGTCGATGCGCGTCAGCGGCATGCTCTGCCGTGACCAGTGAAAAAAGGCGAACTTTTCCAACTGCGCCGTGTCTGTCACGCGGTCCAGCGTAAGCCGGGTAGCCGACGTGAAACATAGCCAAATCAGCAAAACGGAAAGGCACAGAAGAGCCTTTCGCTTGCTGTGATACTTCGGGGTAAAAAAAAGCCAGAGCGGATACAGGGTAACGAGTCCTGCAACCAGGATTGACCAGTAGTTGATTGGATCGATGACGACCAGTCGCGATGAGTTTTGTAGAACACGAACACTGAAACCGAACATAAACAATTCCTGAGTTACCTTCAGCAGCGTAGGTCCATGGACTGCAAAATCAGCCGAACGGACTGTCCGCATTCAACGCTATTCCCACCTTGATGTTCTCAGAGCCTGTGGAGGCAGTCGTCCTTCCGTGGTGCCAGTCGGTCTGGTTGTGCACACCCACCCGAGTATCGTTCGTCGTTCCAACCACACCGGTGAACCAATTCGTGTCAATCGTGTGTGTCTTGTTGAGCGTGACGCTTCGAGAGAAGTGCAGTCGCTTCCGACTAATCTACAAAGACCCCGTCCAAGGCAGTCTGCTCTACTCGCCCGCTCGGCATGAGTATCTCCAGAGCAACAGCCTCGTCGGCGTAGACTGAGGGCTATGCCTGCACGTCTAGGGAAACAAAGGGGACTGTTCGGTTGAAGCGGATTGCGCGCTTGCTGCGGTACATGCGGCCGTTCCTGGGCGAGACGTTGCTGAGCGTCCTGCTGATGGCCGTGGTGGGCGCGATGCAGGCGTTCCGCGTGCTGCTGATCAAGCCGATCGTCGACAACGTGTTGAGTCCGGCAGCGTCGCCGGACAAGGTGCTGGTGTTTACCATCCCGCACACGACTTTGCACTTCGATCTGCAGCGATGGTTGCCGCGGTACTTTCACAATGCGTGGACGGTGGTGGCCATGGCGCTGCTGGCGTCCGCGTTGGTCAAGAGCCTGTGCGATTACACGGGGACGCTGCTGGCGAACAAAGCCGGGTTTGGGATGATTACCGACTTGCGCAACGACCTGTACGAGGCGTTGTTGCGGCGTTCGGCGGGGTTCTTTCAGCGTCACTCTACGGGGACGCTGGTGTCGACGCTGATCAACGACGTGGAACGCGTGCAGATGGCGATGTCGACGGTGTTGAGCGACTCGCTGCAGCAGCTGTTTACGCTGCTGTTCATGATCGGCGCAGTGATCTTAGTCGGGGGCAAACTGGCGTGGGTACTGCTGCTGTTTGTGCCGGTGATTGTGAGCTCGGCGCGGCGCATTGGGCGCAGTGTGCGCAAGACGACGCGCAAGGGGCAGGACAAGCTGGCAGAGATCCAGAACATCGTGCACGAAACCATCACGGGCAATGGCATCGTGAAGGCGTTTGGGATGGAGATTTGGGAGCTGAACCGCTTCCGGAGCGCGGCCCGGCGCCTGTTGAGTGCCAACATGCGCGCGGTGGCGGTGTCGTCGATCTCGTCGCCGCTGATGGATGCGTTGGGGGCAGTGGCCATCGCGTTGCTGTTGTATCTGGGCCGTGAGTGGATTTTGCATCACGGCGGCACGCCGGGGAACTTCATCGCGTTTTTGGCGGCGGTGCTGATGCTGTATGACCCGGTGCGCAAGATGCCGCAGTACTACAACAGCTTTCAGCAGGCAACGGGAGCGAGCCAGGAGATCTTCCGCTTTATGGACGAGCAGGACGAGGTGCCGGAGCGGAAGAAGGCTGCAGTGCTGCAGGGCTTTTCGCGTGGCATTGAGTTTCGTGATGTGCGCTTTGCCTATGAGCGCGAAGGCGAGCGGCGCGAGGTGTTGCGCGGGATCTCGCTGACCGTGCGGCGCGGTGAGGTGGTGGCGCTGGTTGGGCCGAGTGGGGCGGGCAAGTCGACGCTGGCAAACCTGCTGCCGCGCTTTTACGACGTAACGGAGGGCGCGATCTTGGTCGACGGGCGGGACGTACGCGACGTGACTATCGAATCGTTGCGAAAGCAGATTGGCAAGGTGACGCAGGAGACGGTTTTGTTCAACGACTCGGTGCGCAACAACATCGCATACGGCCGTCCGGATGTACCGATGGAGCGTATCGAGGCGGCCGCGAAAGCGGCGTTGGCGCACGACTTCATCCTGCGCCTGCCGAAGGACTATGACGAGCCGATCGGGGAGCGTGGGGCGAAGCTTTCCGGAGGCGAGCGGCAGCGGTTGGCCATCGCGCGGGCTCTGGTGAAGGACGCGCCGCTTCTGGTGCTGGACGAGGCGACCAGCGCGCTGGACACCGAAAGCGAAGCGGCCGTACAGGCAGCGCTGGCCAACCTGATGCAGGGGCGCACGGTGCTGGTGATTGCACACCGGCTGAGCACGGTGCGGCGCGCTGATCGGATCGTGGTGCTGGAGGCCGGGCAAGTCACGGAGCAGGGCACGCACGAGGAGCTGTTGGAGCGGGGCGGAACCTATGCGCGGCTGTATGCACTGCAGTTCGGGGACGAGGCCCCGGTGCGCGGTGCCGAGTCCTTCGCCTTGCTGGCCGAAGGTACTGCCTAGAAAGTGCTATGGGACGCGCGGGATTTCGGCAGCAGCGAGACTGGGCTGGGCGAGTACACTAAGCCTCAAACACTGGCTATGGCAGGCATCTTGTTCATCATTTCGGCGCCGAGCGGATCGGGGAAGTCGACCCTGGTGAGCGAGGTGCGGCGGTTGGTGGAAGGGCTCGAGTTTTCCATCAGCTACACGACCCGGGCGCCGCGCGGATCCGAGCAGGACGGCCAGGAGTACCACTTCACGACGCGCGAGGAGTTTCTCGCGATCGTGGACCGTGGCGAGTTTCTGGAGTGGGCTGAAGTGTTTGGCAACTTCTATGGCACGCCGATGTCCGGTTTGGCCATGGCAGCGAAGCAGGGGCGCGATCTTCTGCTGGACATTGACGTGCAGGGCGCGTTGCAGGTGATGGAGCGGGTGCCGAATGCGGTGTCGATCTTCATTCTGACGCCCAATCCGCAGGAGCTCGAAAAGCGGCTGCGGTTGCGGAGCCAGGGCGAGGGCGTCACGCAGGAGGCCGTGATCGCGCGGCGGCTTTCCGAGGCGCGGTTGGAACTGTTGAACCTGGACCGGTACCAATACGCATTGGTGAATGACGTGGTGATGGACGCGGCGGCGGAGATGCGGGCCATTGTACTCACCGAACGCGGTGAGGGCGGGGAGACGGAACAGACCCTGGCGCAGCGGTGCCTGACCGAGCAGAAGTCGCAGCGGTTACGTGCGGCGCTGGAGAGCTTCCAAGTGGAGCTGGCTGAGATACGATAGGCGGAGACGTGATGCAGAAGTTGCATAGTGAGTTGCCCGCACGGAGTAGTTTCCGGGTACTATGGCTTTACCACCATCCGTTTCACGCACGATCTGAGGTCTCCCATGTTTGGAAGCGCTCCGTACGATCCGTCGTTGAATAAATACAGCCTGGTTAAAGGTGCCGCGCGCCGTGCGAGGCAGCTGCAAAACGGGGCCCCGCCACTCGGTATCTCTACGTCCAACAAGGCCTGCAAGGTTGCGCAGGACGAGATTCGCGGCGGCAAGGTAACCTTTACCTTGACGGGCAAGAGGCCACCGGCCCCACCCGCATCGATGTAGCTGCGGGAGTAGGTGTTGGAACAATCGCCGGAACAAGCACTGTCAGCGTGGGTAGCCTACCTGCGTGAGATGGGTGTGTATGACCTGTACCGGCGAGAGGCAAGCAGCGTTGTGCTTTCTGAGGCTGCTGTGGACCGCCTGCGGTCTCGGGCGCAACGGACTGCCTCCGATACGAGCAGGAAACCAAGCCCGTCCGTAAACCCAGCCTTGGTTGCAACGTCCGCGACATTCTCCGGAGCGAGTGCGCCTGGTCATCGCGTACTCCAAAGACCAGCTTCGGGGAGCACGCCCGCCGCCGCATCCGCCGCGCGTGGCATCGTGCCGGCAGCACGTCCTGTGATGCCACCAGCGGAGCCTGCGCGATCGTATTTCAAACAGGAAGGTGAAGGCGCGAGTGCTCCCCGCCCAGGGGAGACGCTGCGCTCGCCGGGTGCTCCGTCGCTTCCACCGGAGCTAGCCGCACCTATGCCGAAGCCAAACCCACTGGAGACGCTGTTTCCTCAGCCTGCCGTTGCCGTGCCCGCCGCGGAGCGCCCAGCCGCGTTGGAACGCCTGCAAGCCGAGATCGGCGACTGCACACGATGCCCGTTGGCCTATGCCGGTCGCCACACCATCGTCTTTGGTGAGGGCGACCCCAGCGCGGAGTTGATGTTTGTAGGCGAGGGCCCCGGTGCTGACGAGGATGCGACTGGGCGGCCCTTTGTGGGCAAGGCGGGACAGCTACTGAACAACATGATCGGTGCGATGGGGCTGCAGCGTGAGCAGGTGTTTATCGCCAACATTGTGAAGTGCCGGCCGCCAGGGAACCGGGCCCCTGAGTTCGTCGAGGCGACGACCTGTTCGCAGTTCCTGCTGAAGCAGATCGATATCGTGCGGCCCAAGGTGATCGTGGCGCTGGGAGCGACGGCGGCAACCTATGTGCTCGGGGTGCGGCAGTCGTTATCGTCACTGCGGGGGCAGTGGCTTTCGGCACGCGGGGTCAAAGTGGCCGTGACGTATCATCCGGCGTTCTTGTTGCGGGATCCGCGCCAAAAGGCGGAGGCCTGGAAGGATCTGCAGCGCGTGATGGCGGAGTTGGGCCTGAAAGCAGCGGCGAAAGACGCCTAAGGTCCACCCAGCTTAGGTGCGGATCACGATGTGGGGCGGCGCAGCTTGTCTCGAAGCCCTGCGCCGCCCTTGCTCCCTAGCTGTTATCGTCTGAGCTCGAAAAGTCGTCGCTCGAGCTGTCGTCGAAGCTGGAGCTATCGTCGAGCGTGTCACTCGAGCCGAAGTCATCGTTTGTGCCAGCAAAGTTGGCATCGCTTCCGAGACCGGAGGAGTCCCCGGCGAAGTTCTCGCGGCTGGCGTCATCAGACGGGTTGTAGAAGCTGGAGTCGTCGCGGTCATTGCGATCACCGCCAGCGTCGCGATCACCGCGATCGCTGAAGTCGCGGTCGGAGCCACCACCACGGTCGTCATCGTTGTAGTTGTTGATGATCGTTTCGCCGCCACCTCCGCCCCCGCCGAAGCCGTAGCCGCCGCCATGACCGCCAAAGCCATGGAACAGATCTTCCATCCCTTGAAACACCATCTCGCCGGCGGCAACGCCGGCTGCGGTCTGCAGGGCGC
>CAXTRU010000116.1:0-9660 GCA_964246665.1 uncultured Acidobacteriaceae bacterium | reverse complement strand
GGCGATCTGGGAACTGTGGTCTACCGTGATCGACAACGTCTGACCTAGCGGCTCCATTTCAGGATCGTCACCGTAGTTCCTTCCTGTACCTTGGACACCACATTGAACTCATCCACCAGGCGTCGTGTGCCGCCCATGCCCAGCCCCATACCGTTACCGGTCGTGTAGCCATCGGTCAGCGCCAGGGCAATGTCCGGGATGCCGGGCCCCTTGTCGCGGAAGGTCATCCGCAGCGCCTTGCGCGCGCCCTCGGCCAGGATCTCAACGAGCACCTCACCGCCCTGCCCATAGTCCAGGGTATTGCGCGCAATCTCGCTGGCGGCGGTCACGATCTTGGTCTGATCCACAAGCCCGAACTTTGCCTTGACCGCCTTCTGCCGAACGGCCGTGCGGACCAGCACAACGTGCTCTGAGGATCGAATTGGCAATGTCTCAGTTTCGAGGACTTCCATCAACGCCCTCGTCGTCCGGCTCGTGGACGTACCGGCTTGCTTCCAGTTCTGCCCGAAGAATCTGCATGCCACGCTCCACCGTCAGCGCCGTCCGGATCCCGGGGAGCGAGAGCCCGAGTTCCACCAGGGTGATCGCCACCGCTGGACGCATGCCCACCACCACCGTCTGCGCATCCAGCACGTGCGACATCGCGGCGATGTTGCCCAGCATCCGGCCAATGAACGAGTCCACCACATCCAGAGCGGAGATGTCGATCAGGACGCCCTTGGTGCTGTACTGAACGATGCGGTTGGTCAGGTCATCCTGCAATTGCAGGGCGAGCCGGTCATGCATGTCGACCTGCACCGTGATAAGCAAAAACTCGCCCATCCGGAGTATTGGAATATGTTCCATGCGCGCGTCCCTGTCTATCCCCTCAATGTGCCAGATGCCTGCTTATCTAAGGAACGGACCTTGCTGACCTGCAGATCCATCTTCCGCAGCGCGATACGAAACGCGTCGGCCAGGCTGGCCTTGGTCACCACATCGCCAAGCTCTACGCCCAGATGCACGATGGTCTGCGCAATCTGCGGGCGGATGCCGCTGATGATGCACTCGGCGCCCATCAGCCGTGCCGCCGTCACGGTCTTCAGCAGGTGCTGCGCGGTCAGGGTGTCGACCGTGGGCACGCCGGTGATATCGATAATGGCGATCTCCGACCCGGTCTCCACGATGCGCTCCAGCAGCGATTCCATGATCGTCTGCGTGCGCGACGAGTCCAGGGTGCCGATGATCGGCAAGGCGAGGATGCCGTCCCACAGCTTCACCACCGGTGTCGAGAGCTCCATCATCTCTTGCTGCTGACGATGAATCACCTCTTCGCGGGCGGCCTGGTAGACCTCGGTTGTAAACAGACCAAGCTTGTCCAGCAGCGCGTTGCTGCGCCAGGTCTCTTCGGCCAGTGCTGCCGGATCCTGCGCCAGGACCTCCCGCAGCAGGGTAAACAGCGGCTGCTTGAACGAGAACACGAATTGGGCGGTTTCGCTTGGCGAAAAGCCCAGCGTCGCCCGGCTGGACGATACCTGCATCAGCAAGCGGCGTAGCCCTTCGTAGGCCAAATTGCGGATGTCGTCCGTGCCGCCTGCCGTCGTTGCCTCCTGAAGCAGTTGCAGAACCTCTCTGGACTGGCCCTTCAGGTCGGCGTCGGCGATGCGGTTGGTCGAGCGTACCGCCTCACGCTGCGCTGCAAGCCAGGCCTGCAGCAAACGGTCCTCGTGCTTGCGAAGCACCTCAGGGATCAAAGACTGACTCACGTGCCTTCCTTCCGGGCGAGCGCTTCGCTCCACCACGATATACGTCGTTTCCGCTTTTCTAGGTCTCCGTGATTCTAGCGCCTCTTGGCCCCTCGTCGCGTTTGGCAACAGCCGGACACTTTCTTGCCTTTGCGTTGCGCCGTACTGCTGTTCGAAGGCCATTTGAATGGCCCGTTCGTAACGCCCTTGGGTGCCCGAAGTTGACGCAGTCCGGCGATTGTTACAACTTTTGCACGATTTACGACGCCGTTGCTGCCCCACTAGGGTCCAAGAAGCACAGAAATCTCTCCACGGAGTGAGCCGGGAACGGCTGGATCAGGCAACATGCCTTTGCGAACGAAGCTCCAGATCGGGCTGACTCTCCTGGCCGCAGCCGGCATCACGGTGCTGTCGGCGCATCGGGGAGAGGCACCCTGGCTGCCCTTCTGGCTGTTGCTCATCGCAGTACTTCTTAGTTCAGGACTGAAGGTCGTCCTGCCCCGCGGCGACGGATCCATGTCGCTGAACTTCCCCTTCATCCTGCTCGGCATCGTGCAGCTGTCGCCGCTGCAAGCCTTGCTGCTGGCGGCGCTTTCGGTGGCTGTGCAATGCCGCGTGCGCGTCGTGCAGATGTTTACCGCGGTGCAGATTTGCTTCAATGTGGCGAACACCATGCTTGCGACCGGTTGCGCCTATGTCGCCTATGCGGCGCTGCATCAGGCCCATGTGGCTTTGGCTCCGGCACTCGCCACCGCCTCTGTTGCCTACTTCCTTTGGAACACCGGCTCCGTGGCAATGATCCTCGCTTCCACCAAGGGCGAGAGTGCCCTCTCCGTGTGGCGCAAAGAGTATCCCTGGTACCTGCCGTTCTACGTTGTCGGCGCGGTGCTGGCCGCCATGGTGAGTTGGATGAGCGAGCGGTATGGTTGGGGATCGGCGCTCTTACTCATTCCCTTCGTCTTCACGCTTTACCGCGCCTACATGGGCCAGGTCTCGCACCTGCAAGAACGGCAGCAGCACCTTGAAGAGACCGAAGCGCTGCACCTGCGCACCATTGAAGGCTTGGCGATGGCCATCGAGGCCAAGGATCAAAGCACGCACGACCATCTGTCCCGCGTGCGTCAGTACGTCAAAGCCATAGGCGAGGCCCTGCGCCTGACCAAGCTGGAGATGCAGGCGCTGGAAACCGCGGCCTTTCTCCACGACATCGGCAAGCTAGCCGTCCCCGAACACATCATCAACAAGCCCGGCAAGCTCACACCGGAAGAGTTCGAGAAGATGAAGATCCACCCCGTCGTCGGGGCGGACATCCTGGAGCGGGTGCGCTTTCCCTACCCCGTTGTGCCCATCGTTCGTTCGCATCACGAGTGGTGGAACGGGACCGGCTACCCAGACGGCCTGCGTGGGACGGACATCCCGATCGGCGCGCGCATTTTGACCGTGGTGGACTGCTTTGACGCGCTTGTCTCTGACCGGCCCTACCGCAAAGGCATGAGCGGGGAGAAGGCACTGGCTATGCTTCGCAGCCTTTCCGGCAAGCAGTTCGACCCGGCTGTCGTTGAGGTCTTTGAGCGCTGCCTTGCGGAAGCGGAGGTCCGCGAAGAAGGCATCGTGCCGGTGGGGTTCACGCCCCTGAATACCGAGGTCGAAGTGTGGCGCGGTGTCGCACCAGGCGCCGGATACGAAGCCGGCTCCGACAGCAAGAGTGGGTCGATTTCGTCCGTGGCCGCTTCCGCGGAAGTGCGCCGCGGGGAGGGCCCTGAGAGTGTCAGTTCGCTGATGCTGATCGCAGCGGCAAGCCAGGAAGCGCAGACCCTGTTCGAGATGAGCCAGTCCCTGGGGAATTCCCTTAGTCCGGATGAAACGGTCACTGTGATGGCGTCCCGTCTTCGCCGGCTGATCCCCTTCGAGGTGTGTGCCCTTTATCTGAAGCAAGGCGATCTGTTGCAAACCCGGTTCATCGACGGCGCCTTCGGGAAGCACTTCGCTCCCGGCCAGATCCGGCTCGGCGATGGTATCTCGGGGTGGGTCGCTCAAAATGGAAGGGCTATCCTAAACGGCAACGCCGCGATGGAGCCCGGTTGCCCTCTCAGCGCGGATGGCTCACCCGCACTGCGCGCCGCCTTATCGGTGCCGCTCTACGATTTGCAAAAGAACATCTTCGGCGTGTTGACGCTATACGCTGTCGCGGCTGACTCCTTCCTGCGCGATCATCTCCGCATCCTGCAGGCGATGGAGTCCAAGCTGTCGCTCTCGCTGCAGAATGCGCTGCAACTGCACCGCGCAGAGTCCGGGACCGAAACGGATTTCCTGACAGGCCTGCCGAACGCCCGCCATCTGTTCCTGCACCTTGAATCCGAGTTGCAGCGATGCAGAGACACAGGGGAACCCCTTTCGGTCGTCGTGTGCGATCTGAACGAGTTCAAAGACATCAACGACCGTCGCGGGCATCTGGCCGGCAACCGGCTGCTCCGCCTCGTTGCGGAAAGCTTCCGGCAGGTCTGCACCGAGCCCGAGATGGTGGCCCGCATGGGTGGCGACGAGTTTGTCTTCCTCCTACCGGGCCTGACAGAGGCCGCAACCCAGGACCGACTCGCGTCCATCACCGACGCCGTGTTCCATGCCTCTCGCCGTGCCGGCCACGGCATCCGCATCAGCGCAAGTGTTGGTGCGGCGTTCTGCCCCGCTGACGGCAGGATGACCGAAGACTTGCTGGCTGTCGCGGAACGGCGCATGTATCTGGACAAGCAGCGGCACTACAGCCAAAACACCAGTCATTCGGTTGAGGTGAAAGGGAGCGCTGCGGTCGCATGTACCGGATGAGCATGCAGCCAATCATGCGCATGGCCCGTGTCGTCTCGCTGGTTTTGCTATCGGTGTTGGGGACAACGGCCCTGATGTACGCCGCTCCAGGGTATTTCACTGACGCCCGCGAGATGGATGCGACGCATGGGGTGGAAGTCCGCACCGAACTGCAGGCCCTGAAGCAACAGCAAGGCTCGCTCGCGGCCGTGCTGCGGTCTGAGATGCAGCTGTGGAGCCATGGAGACCTCGGGCGGTCGCGTCAGTTCGACACTGATGTCCGTGACCTGTTGAAGGAGCGCGCCGGGCGCTCCCTTCGCCTGCTCGCTTCCGGAGTGATCGCCGGTTGGTCGGCTGCCCTACTTCTGGCGATCCCCTTGAGCTTGCGCCGGGGCGTTGCGGTCAACGTAGGCACGGCAGGGGTAACGGCGCTGCTTCTCGCGCTTCCGGTCGGGGTTCTCGCCACGCTTTGCCTGCTGGGCAACACTGGAGGCCCGGTCCTCGTGATGGCGCTGGTGGTCGCTGCCCGGGACTTCAAGGTGCTGTACCGGCTCGTCAAGAGCCTTTGGAGTGCGCCGTTCATCCTTCACGCAAGGGCCAATGGCCTGTCCTCCGCACAGCTGCTTCGCGCACACATCGGCCCCTACGTGAGCCGCGAACTGCTGAGCGTCGTTGTGATGTCGTTCACCCTGGCACTAAGCGCGCTGGTGCCGGTTGAAGTCATCTTCGACGTTCCTGGACTGGGCCAACTCGCATGGTCGGCCGCCATGAACCGTGATCTTCCCGTGCTGGCCGCCGTTACGGGCCTGATGTCTGCCTGCGTGGGTATCGCGGCATCCCTTCTGCCCCCGGACCGCGCCATGGAGGCCGCCCCATGCGCGTAGCGATGCTCGCCTTTCTTGGGGCGCTCCTGATTCTGGCTGCAGGCCTCCTGTACCTTTCACCGCACAGCTACGCCGAACAGGACCGGACCACGATCACCGCAACGCCAACCAGGTCACACCTTGCAGGGACGGACGAATTAGGACGCGACCGCGCTGTTCGTATCGGCGCAGCCCTGGTGCTCAGCCTTCTCGGTGCAGGCGTCGCGAGCCTTCTGGCAAGCACCCTTTCTCTTCTGCTTGGGGCTGCGGCCGCGCTCAGCCCTGGATGGCTCCGTCGCGTGATGCTCTATGGTGGCGATCTATTTCTTACGCTGCCGTGGATTTTTCTGCTGATGCTCGTGCGGGCAGCCCTCCCGTTGTCCTTGCCGCCTATGCAGTCCGGCGCGGTGACGTTTCTTCTGCTCGCCTTGCTCGGAGCACCGGCGTTTCTTCGGGTGAACTACCAGCGCACGTCGTCTCTGTTGAAGGCTGACTGGCTGCTGCAGGCGCACGCCGCAGGGCTGCAGCCCATGCAGATCGGGCGGCAGATGCTGCCCCACGTCAAGCCCCTGTTCTGGACGCAGTTCTTGCTGTACGTGCCTGCGTGCGTGATCGCGGAGGCCAATCTCGGCACGCTGGGGCTGGGCATCGCGGAGCCCATACCGTCCTGGGGCAACATGCTGGCCAGCCTGCAGTCGGCCGCGCTAATGAATACATCGCGCCTCAACTATCTTCCGCTGGCCATCCTGGTTGTTGTCCTGGTCGCCCTGGAACTCATGATCTTCGGAGGGAGCCATGACTCGTAGTCGAAGATTGATCCTCGCCGCTTTCCTGGGCGCTCTCTTCTTGGCCATGCCGCTTACAGCGGCGGTGCCCACAACCGGCAAAGAGCTCACCTGGGCGCTGGGCTATGACCCCAAAACGCTGGACCCTGCTAAGGTTGACGACCAGGCTTCCGAGCTTGTGCGATACCTGACGGCCGGTGTGCTTGTGCGGTTGGACCGCACCAACCTGTCCTACGAGCCGATGCTGGCGCAGAGCTGGACCATCAGCCCCGAGGGCAAGCTGATCACGCTGAAGCTTCGTCCCAACCTCCGTTTCTCAGACGGCTCTCCGCTGACGTCGATCGACGTCGCGGCAACCTTCCGCCGCGTGCTCGCACCGGCGACCGCGGCACCTGTCGCCGATGAGTTTATTGAGCCGGCAAAGGTGGCAGTCGACGCGCCGGACCCGCTCACCGTGCGCCTGCACCTGCCTGTTCGCCTCGCCAGCATCATGGCCATCCTCGATGAGATCGCCATTGAGCCGGCGAACCGTGTCACGAACAGCACAATCACCGCCGGGCCTTACACCGTGGCGGAGTATAAGCATGGCGAGTATCTTCGGCTGCGCCGCAATCCGTTTTTCTGGAAGCGCGATGAAAGCGGCGCTGCCCTGCCCTACCTTTCCGACATCAAGCTGGACTTTTTAGCCAACCGTGAGACCGAGGAGCTGCGCTTCATGCGCGGCCAGTACGCCATGCTGGACCATGTACCGAGCGACGGTTTCGATGCACTGACGCGCCGCGTACCGGGAGCGCTTCATGATCTCGGGCCGTCGCTGAACACCGAGCAGATGTGGTTCAACCAATCGCAGCAGGCGCCGATTCCGGCGTTCGAAAAGCAATGGTTCAACGACACGGCATTCCGCAAGGCCGTCTCAGAAGCACTGCATCGCGGAGACATGGCCCGCATCGCTTATGACGGCCATGCCACCCCGGCCAACGGCTTCATTTCGCCCGCCAATACCGCCTGGTACAACAAGTCGCTTCCAGGCGTGCAGGAAAACACAAATGCTGCGCTGCAATTGCTGGCGAGCCACGGCTTCCGCAAGCAAGGAGCGCAGCTCGTTGATCACGATGGGCACCCCGTGAAGTTTTCGCTGCTCACCAACGCCGGCAACCGTTCCCGCGAGCGCATGGCCTCCCTGATTCAGCAGGATCTCGCAGCGCTTGGCATGCAGGTCAACGTGGTGACGCTCGACTTCCCCGCCTTGATCGAACGCCTGATGCACTCGGGCGACTACGAAGCCGCGCTGCTCGGCTTGAGCAACGTCCAGCCGGATCCAAGCTCCATGATGAACCTCTGGCTCAGTGACTCGCCGAATCACCAATGGAACCCTGGCGAAAAAACGCCCGCCACGCCATGGGAAGCAGAGATCGACAAAGCCATGCGCCTGCAAGCTGCATCCAGCGACCCCAGGGTGCGCAAAGCCGCGGTCGATCGCGTGCAGAGCATCGTGGCGGAACAAGTGCCCTTCATCTATCTCGTGTACCCGAATACCTTGTGCGCAGTCTCGCCACAGCTGGAAGGCGTCCAGCTTTCCGTCTTACAACCCGATATCGTTTCCAGCGTCGAGACGATTCGCTGGAAGGGAGATCGCCATTGAGCGCCGCTTTGCTGAGCGTCGATGTAAAGGCAGGCTACGGGAAACAAACCATCCTGGACGGTGTGCGTTTTCAACTGCAAGCAGGCGAGCGCCTCGGGCTGCTGGGGAGCAGTGGAGCCGGCAAGAGCACGTTGCTCTTCGCGCTGCTGGGGTTGCTGCACCATCGTGGCGGATGGGCCCAGGGTGAGGTGATGATCGGTGGCCGCAACCTCCTCACCGCTTCCAAGCGCGACGCGCGTCGCATGCGCGGCAAAGATTTCGCGTTAGTGCCGCAGAGCCCGCTCTCCGCCCTGAATCCTGCGATCAGCCTGCTGGCCCACTTCGAGGCAGCCTGGACCGCACATCGCGATGCCGATCGCCGGCTGCTGCACAGCCGCATGTTCAGCCTCGCCGAGCGCGTCGGCTTGCCCACCGATCTTCCCTTCTTCCAGCGCAAACCGGGACAGATCAGCGTCGGCCAGGCGCAACGCTGTGCCCTCGCGCTTGCCTTGCTGCACCGCCCGTCGCTGATCATCGCAGACGAACCCACCAGCGCCCTCGATCCGGTCACGCAGACCGAAGTGCTCGCCCTGCTGCGGGAGGTGAGCCAGCAGGATCAAGCCGGCCTGCTGTTTGTCTCGCATGACCTTCTGTCGGTCTTCCGCTTGTGCACCGGCGTGGCCGTCCTGAGCGAAGGACGCATCAAGGAACGCATCGCGATCGCCGAAGTCCCTCACAGCAGGAACCCCGAACTGCGCGCTCTAATGAAGGCACTTCCCCTGCCCGCGGAAGCTCTGCTTCGCTACAGCCGAAGCGCGCGAACCTCAAAAGCTGCAACCGCGAGCGAGGGCGGCATCCTGGTGCTGTCCTAGCGAGGCCGGTTCTCGCGCTTGACAAGGCCCATACGTCCTCCCAACGAGCGATCAAGCAAAAGAGGCGCCCTCGCTTGGGGCGCCTCTCACTCCACATACAGGCACATCTACGGCATCGAGAACGTAGCCTTTAGCGGCAGGTCCCGCGAAGAACTGCCGGCAGCCACGGTGTAGGTTCCCGGTTGCCACATCCACTCTTCCTTGTGATCATCCCAACTCGCCAGCGCAAGCGATTCGAGTGGGATGGTGACCGTCTTGTGCTCGCCGGGCGCAAGCGCGACACGCGACCAGCCGGCCAGCCGACGGAAGTTCTCTCCCGCACCCTTGGGCAGCCGCACATACACTTCAGCGGTCTCCGTACCTGCGCGCTGCCCCGCATTTTCGACCGTCACCGTGGCCGTCTTCGTGTGCCCGTCCACATGCAGATCTGAGTAGCGGTATTGCGTGTAAGAAAGGCCGTAACCGAACGGAAACAACGGCTGCTTGTTTTCTGAGTCGAACCACTTGTAGCCGAAACGCACACCTTCGGTCAGGTCAGCGGGAAAGGTGTCTTTCTTCTCCTCCGCGACCCAGTGTTCGGGTAGACCACCGTTTTTGGTGTTGTAGGTCATGCCGAAGATGCGCGCGTGCGGCAGATCGGTTTCGGTGCGCGCGAACGTAATCGGCAGTTTGCCGGACGGGTTCACCGTCCCGAAGAGCAGGTCCGCAATCGCCTGGCCGCCGGCGATGCCCGGGTACCAGGCCTCCATAATGCCGGCCACATCGTTCACCCAGGGCATGCTGACGGGATTGCCGGTGATCAACACAACCACCGTATGCGGATTCGCCTTCGCCACGGCCGCGATCAGCGCGTCCTGGTCGATTCCGGCCTTGATCATCGCGGTCTCCTCGTAGTGGGGCGGCAGGCGAGCCGCCGTCTTCATTGCATGTGCTGGCCGCCGTTGATGGCGATGTTCGCTCCCGTGAGGAACGCCGCTTCGTCAGATGCGAGAT
>CAXTRU010000115.1:0-9679 GCA_964246665.1 uncultured Acidobacteriaceae bacterium | reverse complement strand
GGTCTGTATCGCCGAGCGCTCGATACGGCTTTGCGCGAGACAGAGGGGCCCGCATTTTCGTATCAGTTCATCGCCGGCTGGGCGGACGAGCCGCTGCTGGTGCAGGCCTTTGCCGATCGCCTGTGGCCCGCGTGGGCCGAAGCCTGCGCGAAGGCCGGGAGGCGCGTTCCGGTGCTGTTTACGGCACACTCGGTGCCGTGCCGCACCATCCGCGCCACCACGCCGGAAGAGGCTGCGCGCGGATCGGCACCGCGGCCGGCGACCCCTACCCGATCGAGTGCAAGCACACCGCCGCGGCCATCGCGAAGCGGCTCGCGCCCGTGGGCATGACCGAAGCCGACTGGGTCTTCGCCTTCCAAAGCCAGGGCGTGGCCGGGGCGCCGTGGATCGGCCCGAGTGTGGAAGACACGCTGAAGGGCCTGGCCGAGGCAGGACACAAGGCCGTGGTCATGCAGCCCGTCGGCTTCCTTTGCGACCACGTCGAGATCCTCTACGACATCGACATCAACTTCCGCGACTTTGGCCGTGAGATCGGGCTGGAGATCACGCGGGCGGCAAGCCTGAATGACTCGCCCTTCCTTATCCAGGCGCTACAGCATGTGTTGGCCACGCGCACCGGCGAGGACGCCGCGCCGGCGATCGTCCAGACACCCTGGGCAACGCCCGCGGAGGTGCGCAACGAGCCGCTGCCTGAGCCGGAAGCGCAATCCAGCAGCGAGTTGCAGCCGGCGTAATGGCGCGTGTTGCCCTGATCGGCGGCGGCATTGCCGGGCTTGCCGCCGCGTATGAACTGGAGCAGGGGCGCCGGTCAGGCAAGCCGGTGGACTGGCACCTGTTTGAGGTCGGTGCCCGTCTTGGCGGCACCGTCTCCACTACGCGCGTCGAGACTCCGGACGGCCAGTTCATCCTGGAAGACGGCCCCGATGGGTGGGTGACGGAAAAGCCCTGGGCGCGCGAGCTCGCCGACGAGCTTGGTCTGGGCGGGGAGGTCATCGCGTGCAACGAAGCGGACAAGAAGACCTACATCTGGCTCGATGGGCAGCTTGTTGCGATGCCCGCGCGCATGCGTTTGATGGTGCCGGAAGATCTCGATACCCTTTGTGGCTCGCCGTTGTTCTCGCCGTCTGCGCAGGAAGCGTATGCCGCGGAACTCGCGCGGGCCGACGAACTCAGGGCCGCAGCGCCGTCGCACGATGAGTCTGTGGCCGCGTTTGTGCGCCGGCACTTTAGCGACGAGGTTCTGGCCCGGGTTGCTGCGCCGCTGTTGTCCGGGGTGTTCGGCGGCAATGTGGAGCGGCTGAGCGTGCGTTCCGTGATGCCCGCGTTTGTGCTGATGGAGGCTGCGCACGGCAGCTTGATCGCCGCACTGCAGGCCAAGGCCGCCCAACGCGCTGGGCGTCCGCCGCAGCCAACGTTCATGAGCCTGCGACGCGGCATGGGGGTGCTGGCGGAGTCGCTGGTCGCGGCGCTCCCGGCGGATCGCCTGCACCGCCACACCTCCGCCGCAATGCTGCGGCGTTCCCCGGCCGGCGGATGGCTGGTTCGCTTTGCCGGGGCGGACGCGCATGCGTGTGCCATCGGCTTTGTGCCGTACGACGAGGTCATCCTGGCAACGCCGGCCGAGGTCACCCGGCAGCTCGTTGCTCCGGTGGACGCTGAAGCGGCAGCGCTCATACCGGTGGAAGCAAGCTCGGCGGTGCTCGTCACGTTTTGTTGGCCTTCGAACATTTCTCCAGGCGTCAACGTCCCGCCTGGCTTCGGCTTTCTTGTGCCGGCCACGCAACCTGACAGGCCGCAGCTGCTGGCAGCCACGTTTGTCGACCAAAAATACCCAGATCGCGCGCCGGGGGGCTGCCGCATCGTCCGAGCCTTCTTCGGCGGCAGCAGCGCTGCAAGGCTTGCGGGTGCGGCGGACAACGTCGTAGCCAACGCAGCGCTTGCGGAACTGCGATCCATCCTCGGCCCTCTGCCGGAACCCGAGTCGGCGCTGACCACCGTTCGTCGTTGGCCGCGCAGCCTGCCGCAGTATGAAGTGGGGCACCTGGAGCGCATGGCCGCGCTTTGGGAGCGCGTGAAGGCGCTCGGTCAGCTGCATCTCCTCGGCAACGGCTACCATGGAGTTGGCGTCCCAGACCTCATCCGCGATGCCCGCGCCACCGCGCGCAAACTAGCCGAGAGCCTGAACTGATTGAGTCCTGCATCCTCCTTGCGCACGCCTTTTGAGCGCCGCCCGCTGCCGTGGATCGTTACCGTCCCGGGCTCGCCGTACTTCCAGACCGAGGACGGCGAACCGTGGCATCCCATCGGGCAAAATGACGCCATCAGCTGGCGCGAGCTGAACCCGCTGTTCGGCCGCAAGGATGTGCCTGCCGTCGAGGCCTACCTCAAGCTGCTCGCCGGCCATGGCGTGACCACAATGCGCCTGATGCTGGAGTACGCGCAGGTGCGCAGCCGCTACTTCGAGACGCGGCCCGGCAAGTGGTCGCGCAACGTCGTGCAGTTCTGGGACGATCTGTTTGCCCTGTGCGAGCAGCATGGCATCCGCCTGCTGCTTACGCCCTTCGACACCTTTTGGATGTGGCTGAAGTTCAAGTACCACCCCTACAACCGCAAGCGCGGCGGCATGCTGCAGCATCCGTCCAAGCTGCTGCTGTGCAAGGACACGCGGCAGGCCATCAAGGACCGGCTGACCTTCGCCGCGGAGCGTTGGGGCGGATCCGGCGCGCTGTTTGCGTGGGACGTGTGGAACGAGATTCACCCCGCGCAGGCCGACATGAGTGCGGAGCCGTTTGTCGAGTTCATCGAGGACCTTAGCCAGCACCTCCGCGCGGTGGAGAGGAAGGCCTTCGACCGCGCCCATCCGCAGTCCGTCTCGCTGTTCGGCCCGGAGCTTCGCTGGCGCGCCCACATGAAGATGGAGCATGCCATCTACCGGCATCCGTCACTGGATTTCGCGACCATTCACATCTATGAGGAAGGCACGATCGACCATCCGAAGAACACGGTCGATGCAGCGATTGGCATGGGTCGCATTGTGCAGGAGTCGCTCGCGGAGATCAAGGACCAGCGGCCGTTCTTCGACTCCGAACACGGGCCCATCCACACCTTCAAGGACCAAAGAAAGTCGCTGCCCGAGCCGTTCGACGACGAGTACTTTCGCCACATGCAGTGGGCTCATCTCGCGTCCGGCGCCACTGCGGGCGGCATGCGCTGGCCCAACCGCCGCATCCACTCGCTCACACCGGGCATGCGCGTCGCGCAGCGCGGGATGGCGAACTTCCTGCCCGCGGTCGATTGGCGGCACTTCCATCGCCGGAACGTCACCGATGCGCTCTGCCTCCACGACCAGACGGGCAAGGAGGTCGGCCCCAAGCAGCTGGCGCGCTTCGGCTGCGCCACGGCGGACCAGGCGCTGGTGTACCTGCTGCGGCGCGACACGCTGCTAAAGTGTGGCCGCACCGCCCTCCGCGCGGACCCAGTCACGCTGGCACTGGCCGTGCCCTCGTTGCAGCCCGGCAACTACGTCGTGGAGGCCTGGGATACGCGCACCGGAACGCAGCTGTCCACCACCGAGCAGCGCCTTGCCGAACGCGGCCGCCTCACCCTGCCGCCCTTCCGCGAAGATCTGGCGGTGGCCGTCCGTCGCGTGCAGGAGAAGTAGGATGGCGCTGAACTGCCGGACCTCTGAACTTTCGCCGGCGGAGGCCCATGCCGAAGCGCCTGCCTCGCGCTTTCGCCACACGGTAAAGGCTACAAAGCCCGCGGCCCTTCAGGCGTAAACTTGGACCATGGGCATTACCCGCCAGCAAGCGCTCGATTGTTTCGCCTCCGACGACCTGATCGGCATCGGCATGGAAGCCGACGCGGTCCGTCGTCGCCTGCACCCCGAGGGTGTGGTCAGCTACATCATCGACCGCAACATCAATTACACGAATTTCTGCACAGAATACTGCACGTTCTGCGCGTTCTATCGCCCGCTCAAGGGCAAGCTCGCCGCGGAAGGCTACATTCTCGACTTCGACACGATCTACGAGAAGATCCGCGAAACCGTGGAGATGGGCGGCACCGGCGTGCTGATGCAGGGCGGCATCCACCCCGACCTCAAGATCGACTGGTTTGAGAACCTGTTCAGCGGCATCAAGCAGCGCTTTCCGCAGATCTGGCTCCATTGCCTTTCCGCGAGCGAGATCCTGGCCATCGCCGAGTACAGCGAGATTGACCTGCGCACCACCATCGCCCGCCTGCGCGACGCCGGCCTGGACTCCATCCCTGGCGGCGGAGCCGAGATCCTGGACGACGACGTCCGCAAGCGCATCGCGCGCCTGAAGTGCCGCACCGAAGACTGGGTGAGCGTGCACCGCACCGCGCACGAGCTGGGCATGCGCACCACCGCAACCATGATGTTTGGCGTGGGCGAGACGGTGGAGCAGCGCGTGAACCACTTCGAGGTGGTGCACCGGCTGCAGGAAGAGACGGGCGGCTTCACCGCCTTTATTCCCTGGAGCTTCCAGCCCAACAACACCGCCCTGGGCGGCCGCGGCTGGGACGAGGCGACCTCAGTGGAGTACTTGAAAACGCTGGCCGTCAGCCGCATGTTTCTGGACAACATTGACAATGTCCAGAGCTCCTGGGTGACGCAAGGGCTGAAGGTCTTGCAAATGGGGCTGCGCTTCGGGGGCAACGATGTTGGATCGGTGATGCTGGAAGAAAATGTCGTCCGCGCCGCCGGAACCAGCAACTGCACCACCGAAGAGGAGCTACGACGCGTGATTCGCGATGCAGGGTTCAAACCGGTGCAGCGTGACACCCTGTACCGCACCATGTTTTTAAACTAGGGCAGTGAGGGACACGTAAAGTTTGTCGGCTGGTGGACATTGCACCATGCACGGTGCAGGAAAAGGGGTACTACCCACTCCGGCCTTGACCCCGCGACAACTCTACAGCCCGCAGAACCCTCTAAGTACATAGTTCGCAAGCTCTTTGAATGGCTGCCTTAGGCGTCGTGTGCGCCAAGCCGGAGGCAGGCCTCACCTGTAGGGAATTGTTCTGGCCGGTACGTCGTGGCCGTTGCTTGCGCCAACGCGCGTTTGGAGTTCACTTGAACCTGTTCAGGACGTTGCAGTCTTCGAAGAACGGCGGATCCGCACCACCCGACCTTCTTGTTTTTTCCCATCTGCGCTGGCACTTCGTCACGCAACGGCCACAGCACCTGCTGACTCGCGCCGCCAAGGACCGTACCGTCTACTTCTGGGAAGAGCCGTACGCCTATGACGAGACCAATGTGCCGTCCGATCTGCCCGCTGCGGGCCGTCTTGAATTCATCGAAGCCGAAGGTTCGCCGAACCTGACCGTGGTGCGTCCTCACCTGCGCGCGGGTGAGCATGCCGCCGCAACCGAGCGTGCCCTGCTGGACGCCTTCCTGGCGGAGCGGGCGATCGCGCGTTTCGACGCATGGTTCTACACGCCGATGGCGCTCGGCTTTGCCGCGCACCTGAAGCCTGAGGTGACCGTCTACGACGCGATGGATGAGCTTTCCGCGTTTGCCGGAGCGCCGCCCCAGTTATTGGAGCGCGAGCGTGAGCTGTTCCGTCGTGCCAACGTTGTATTCACGGGCGGCCGCTCACTGTATGAATACAAGCGGACGCAGCACCACAACGTCCATGCCTTCCCAAGTTCCATTGAAGCGGCACACTTTGCCAAGGCACTGCAGCCGCAACCAGAGCCCGCCGACCAGGCCTCCATTCCGCATCCGCGTGTCGGTTTCTACGGCGTGGTCGATGAGCGCTTCGACACCGCTCTGCTCGCGGAGGTCGCCCGTCTGCGTCCCGAGGTGCATTTTGTGGTGCTTGGGCCGGTGGTGAAGATCGATGAAGAGGACCTGCCTAAGGCGGCGAATCTGCATTACCTCGGCGGCAAGAGCTACAAGGAGCTGCCGGCGTACCTTGCGGGCTGGGATGCGGCGATGTTGCCCTTTGCGTTGAACGAATCGACGCGTTTCATCTCCCCGACCAAGACGCCGGAGTACCTCGCTGCAGGCAAGCGCGTGGTGTCCACGCCGATCCGCGATGTGGTGCATGACTACGGCGATCGCGGCTTGGTGGAGATCGCGGACACACCGCAGGCCTTTGCCGAGGCAATTGACCGTGCGCTGCTGCCGCAGGCCGACCCGGTGTGGCGTGCCGCGGTGAACAGCAAGCTGGCTTCGTCGTCCTGGGATTCCACCTGGGCCGGCATGCATGTGGAGATGGAGCGTGCGCGGGCCGCGAAGCTTACGGCTTCGATGAAGGCTGCGCGATCGTTGCAGGTGGTCAGCTCACGCATGGACGCTCCGGTGGCGCGCGAGAACTACGACTACCTCGTGATTGGCGCCGGGTTCGCTGGTGCGGTGGTAGCGGAGCGTCTTGCCGCGGGCCTGGGCAAGCGTGTGCTCGTGGTGGACAAGCGGCCACACATCGCCGGCAACGCATACGACTACTACAACGAGCACGGCTTGCTGATCCATCTTTACGGTCCGCATATCTTTCATACGCAATCCGACAAGGTGTTCAACTACCTGTCGCAGTTCACGGAATGGCGTTCGTATGAGCACAAGGTGCTGGCTTCGGTTGATGGCAAGATGGTGCCGATTCCCATCAACCTGGACACCATCAACCAGCTGTATGACTTGAACCTTGACGCGGCAGGCATGGAAGCCTTTCTAGCGGCGCGCGCAGAGCCCCGTGCCGAGGTGCGCACCTCCGAGGACATCGTTGTCTCCAAGGTGGGTCGGGAACTGTATGAAAAGTTCTTCAAGAACTACACGCGCAAGCAGTGGGGCGTTGATCCGTCAGAACTGGACGCCAGCGTTGCAGGCCGTATCCCCGTGCGCCTTGACCGTGACGATCGCTACTTCTCCGACACGTTTCAGGTGATGCCGCTGGAAGGCTACACGCGTATGTTTGAGCGCATGTTGTCGAACCCGAAGATCACCGTCATGCTCTCGACCGACTACCGCGAGATCATGGACGATTACCCGAACGTGAAAACCGTCTACACCGGGCCGATCGATGAGTTCTTCGACTACCGTTTCGGCAAGCTGCCGTACCGGTCGCTGCGCTTCGAGCATGAGACGCATAATCAGGAGCAGTTTCAGCCGGTGGGCGTGGTGAATTTCCCCAACGATCATCGCTACACGCGCGTCACGGAGTTTAAGCACCTCACCGGGCAAGAGCACCCGCAGACCAGCGTGGTGTACGAGTATCCGCAGGCTGAAGGCGATCCGTATTACCCGATCCCGATGCCGGAGAACGCACGCCTGTACGAGATGTATCGCGAGCTCGCCGAGAGCACGCCGGGGGTGTACTTCTGCGGCCGGCTGGCGAACTACAAGTACTTCAACATGGACCAGGTGGTGGCGCAGGCGCTGCATCTGTACCGCAACATCGCCGAAGAAGAAGCGTCGGCCTCGATACTGATGCCGCGCCGGCCCGGGGCCAGCGTGGCTTCAACGGTACGGCCGCGTGCTGCGGTGGCAGTAGCCGCGCCGAAGTCCGACAGCCTAGCCGGAGCGAGTTAACGAAGTACCCGGGGTGCTGCGACGCTTGCGGTGCCCCGGTGTGCCGCCATGTGCGGCTGAGGCGATTTGAGCGGAACGTTGAACATCGTTGTTGTTTCGCCGCACCGGGACGATGCTGCCTTCTCCCTTGGGCTGGCCATCGATGACTGGTTGAGGTCCGGTCACAAAGTAACGGTGCTCAACTGCTTCACGCAGAGCGAGTACGCTCCCTTCTCTGACGTGTCCTCGCTGCATGCCAACGATCGCACCTCGTTCGTCTCGGCTGTGCGCCGCCGCGAAGATGTGGCGTGGACAAAGCTAGCCGGCACAGCGCTTCGCTTGAACGATCTCGATCTGCTGGACGCGCCGTTGCGCTTGGTGTGCGCCGTGGACGATGTCCTCACGCAAGAGATTCGGCCAGGGGACCGGGCCGTTGCGCGCATCTCGGGTGCCCTGGCCAAGATGGCTCGTGGAGTGCCCGCAGGTCATTGTGCATTTGCGGTTCCGCTTGCAATTGGCGGTCATATTGATCATCGCGTGGCAAGGCAAGCTGCTTTGGACGCATTGACGGAGTCGGCTGTGCCAGTGGCCTTTTATGAAGATCTGCCCTATGCTGCGCGACCCGGCGCTGCGGACACGCTGAAGTCCTTCGTTGACGATCTCCAGCGCGAACTGGCGCCTTGTTTCGCCGCTGCAAGGCCCTCGCAGGCGACCGATGCCATTGGGCGCAAGACAAAGATTGCGCAGTGCTACGACTCGCAGATCGACTCCGACGATGTCGCGCGCATTGCGCAGTTCAGCGCAAGGTACGGCGGCCGGGAACGTCTGTGGGCCAATGTCGCGTGGCGGGAGAGTGCCCTTTTGTCTCATGAGGAAAACCAGGCGTGAACGGCGTAGTGGAGAGCTTTAATCCATGGCCTTCGCTGGTGGGAGGCCTCGTAGAGCCAGAGTGCCGTGCCTGCATCACCGTTCCTGCCCGCAACGAAGAGCAAGGATTGCGGCGCTGCCTGGACGCGTTCGCCGCGCAACTGGAACTGGATGGCGCGCCCATGCCTGCGAACTCGTATGAGGTGGTGCTGCTGCTGAATAACTGCACCGATGCGTCAGGAGGCGTGGCGCAGGCGTGGCGTGCGAAGCACCCGTCCGCCATGCCGCTTCATGTGGTGGAGCGCACGCTGCCTGCTGAACAGGCGCATGTGGGCACGGCGCGGCGCATGCTGATGGACACGGCGTGGCATCGTTTGCAGCATGCCGTACCGGATGCCGCCGCAATTCTTTCCACGGATGCGGACACGGTGGTCGCGCCGGATTGGGTGGCGCAAAATCTCGCGGCCTTGCAGGCGGCTGATGTCGTGGGTGGCTCCGTGACTCTGCTGCCGGAGCAGCTTGCCGCTTTGCCGCGCGCGGTACGCCGGTGCTATGACCGTGACCGCGAATATGCGGAGCTGATTGCGCGACTGGAAGACGTGCTCGATCCGCAAGAAAACGACCGCTGGCCGCGGCACCTTGACCACTTCGGATCGTCGCTGGCGTGTACGCCTGCGGCCTATGCCAAGGCGGGTGGTTTGCCTCCGATCACACCGCTGGAGGACGAGGCCTTTGTGGACCGTGTGCGGCATGCGGGGCTCCGGCTGCGGCATGCGCCCGATGTGCACGTGTATACCTCCGCCCGGATGTATGGCCGTGCGGTGATGGGGCTTGCGGGGCAGTTGCGTTTATGGAGCCGGTTGCCGGATCGCGAGGCACACCTTGTCCGCAGCGCCGCGTTTCTGGAGCATCGCTTCCGGCTCCTGCGCCGGCTGCGCGAAATCTTCAACAGCAAAAGTCTTGGTGATCTGCGATTACCGACGGAGTGGTGGCGCAACACGTTCGCGGAGGCGCTGCGTGAGCAGACGACGTGCCCCGGATTTCTGGGCGCCGTGTACTGCGACATCCTGATTGCAGAAAGTTTTCCTGACGCGCAGGAAGAGACGATCGACGAGGCGATCAGCGGGCTCCATCGCCGCCTCGTCACTGCGTCGCGTGGTCTAACCCAGCACCTCCCCGCGCCCCTTGCAGCAGCGATCGGGGCAGAGGATCCAAGCTACTTGCCGGACGTGCTGGCCGCACCGGCCCAGTAGCCGGTGGCGTTTTCCAGCAGCGCGC
>CAXTRU010000114.1:0-9680 GCA_964246665.1 uncultured Acidobacteriaceae bacterium | reverse complement strand
CACCAGAGGCAAGACCCTGTACCCGAAAGCTGCCATCGGCGGCGGTAAACAGTGTGCGTGTGGTGCCTACATCGGTGTTGCGCACGGCCACGCTTGCGTGCGCGATGGGTAAGCCTTGCGCGTCAAGCACGGTTCCCTGCACCGAGCTGAACGCTGTTTGCGCCAGCACCGGGCAGGCTGTTGCGAGCGCTACGCACATGGGCCCGATCGCTCGCGTGAGCGCTTGCCGGTGTGCGTTGCGGCGCCTTGTTGTCATCAGAAGTTCAGGCTAGCGGAGAACTGCATTTCCCGTGCGGGGAGTTGGTTGGTGACGCCTGCGAGGGGCGCGCCGAAGCCTGCGCCTGGCGTCGCAGCGTTGCCCCAGGTGCCGCTGTAGCCCACGAAGTTGGCGTGGTTCAACACATTGAAGGCTTCTGCGCGCAGGTCAAGGTTGACGCGCTCTGCACTGAGGGGAATGCTGCGGCTGATGTACGGATCGACGGCGTAGAGCCCGTTGCCGCGGCCCGTGTCGCGACCGATCACGGCGCCATTGATGACGGGACGATCGGTGGTGGCGCCGGTGTCGCCGCTGTTGGTCACGCCGGTGACGATGTTGTACGGCAGCCCTGAGCTAAAACTGCCCACGCCGCCAAGGTGCAAGCCGAGATGCGGAACGATGTACACGCCCGAGAGCACAAAGCGATGGCGCTGATCGTAGATCGCGTTGCCGTACTCCGCGTGGCCTGTGAGGTTCGGGTCGTTGGGATTTTGTGCCGTGGTGTCAGGGTCGACGTTGTCGAGCGTGTGCGACCACGTGTAGCTGGCCAGCAGCGACATGCCGTGCGCGAAGCTGTGGGTGATGTTGAGGTCCAGCGCGTTGTAGTGGAGGTAGCCGTCAGCCACGTCGGTCTGGATCACGCTGTACGGAGGAGCATTGAGGTTAGCCGCTGTGCAGGTTGTGTTGTGTTGCGCGTACCACTGGATCCAGTACGGGCGGGAGCAATTCGCCGTTGCGGCGGAGCGTGTCTGGTTGGGCAGCGTGCGTACGAAGGGTGCGGGCGCGTCGATGTCCAGCGGGCGGTTGATGCGTAGGGTGTGCGTGCCGACGTAGTCGAGGCTGAGAAGCCAACCGGGCGCGAGCCGCTGCTCCAGGCTGGCGGTCCACTGTTCCGAGTACGGGTTCAGCAGGCGGCCTGGATAGCCGGTGAGCGCCGAGGTGGGAAAGAATCGGTTGAGGTACGCCGGCTGCCCTGGGCGCACGTAGAGGCTGCGCACCGGGGCCGCGGCGCCGGCGGGAAAGGCCGGCAGCGGGGCCGCGGGCACGCTTGTGGGGAAGCCTACCTGGCCGGGCGTGGCTGTGTACGTGAAAACGCCGGTGGGTTCGCCAAGCGCGTAGTTGGCGAAGGCGTTGTCGACGATCTGCGAGTGGTACAGGCCAAAGCCGGCACGCAGCACAAGACCTGCGTTGCCGCTGAGGTCATACACGAGGCCGAGGCGCGGTGCGATGTTGCGTGTGGCATCGGTAAAAGTTTGCCGCTCATAGCGAAGGCCGAGGTTCGCGACGAGGCGCTTGGTGAGGCGCACATCGTCCTGCGCGAAGAGAGCCCACAGTTGATCGTCAACGGTGTAGTTCGCGTTGCCATAGCTTTGCTGGTAGTTCGCGACGTTGTTGATGTTGTTCAGGAATGCGGGGCTCTCGCACACCGCGGCCGTCTGCGTGCAGGTGTTGTAGGTGAAGCGGCCGAGAAAGATGGGCCCGCCAAACTCTTTGCTGTTGCCGCCGTTGTGCGCGGCGGTGACATCGCCGCCGGCCGTAAGGGTGTGGCGGCCACGCGAAAACGACAGCGTTTCGGCGAGCTGGTATTGCCGGTTCATCAGCAGGGCCGATTGCGATGTCCCCGAGGTAAAGGTGCCACCCGATGAGATCGGGATGACGAACTGCGTGCCGAAGACAGCGGGGTCGAACTCCGTGATGGGCGATGCGAGTTGGAACTGCGCACGAAGGTTGTTGACCAGGTGTGGGCTGAGGATGGCAGTCTCGCCGGCAACCACGGAGTAGGTGCGGCGACGAAAGGTGCGAGCAACACTAGGAAGACTAGCGCCGCCGACAATCCCGTTTGGATTGGTGTCGTAGAAGTTGTCGAAGTTGCCGCGAAGGAAGGCGCTTTGATTGGCACTGAACTGATGATCGAGCCGAAGAAGGCCCAGCCAGCCGCGGTACTGGCCGATGAAACTGCCGGGAACAAGTGGAGAGGTGACCGGCGACGCGCGTTGTTGGCGGCTAAACTCGCCGGCGAGGGAGAAGCGTGTGCTGGTTCGCGGCAGAGGGCCTGACAGAGCGATGGCTGTTTGGCCAAGGGTGTCGCTGTTGATGTCGTTGCCGCTGGAGGCATTGGCGCTGGTGAAGCCGGACAGATGTGCCTCGGTCGCACCTGGGCGCCAGAGCTCAAGGACGTGCCCGTGGAACTGATCGGTGCCGGGTGCCGTTGTGAGATTGACGACTGTGCCCGTGCTGGCGCCGTACTCCGCCGAGAAACTGTTGGTGAGGACGGTCATCTCACCGACGCCCAGTAGCGGGATGTTGGTGAAGAGCGTTTGGCGGCCCCACATGTCGTTGCCATTGGTGCCGTCGAGCTCAAACCAGGTTTGCCGGCGGCCGGCGCCGTTCGTGGTAAACAGGGCCTGGTTCATGAAGACGTCGCCCTGGTTGATCGCAGGCCGATTGGCGGAGTTGAGCAGCGGCAGATAGGTAAGGCGGCGGTTGGGGAGAGGGGTTTCCTGCTGCTGCGGGCTTACCCGCGTGCCGAGTTGTGGCTCGTCTACACGAAGATCCCCGGCTGCGCCGTTGATCGAAATTGTGGAGGCTTCGCCGGCGACGTTGAGTGTGAGCGTCAACGATGCGGTGCTGCCGGGCGTCAGCGTGAGGTGATCGAGATGTGCGGAAACGAAGCTCTTCTTCTCCGCTGTGAGGTCGTAGGCGCTGTCCGCAGGTAGGCCCGCGAGGTAAAGCCGGCCAAGATCATCGCTGACGGCGGACCGCGTCGCGCGGGTGTGCTGATTGGTGAGGGTGAGTGTTGCTCCCGCGATGACGGCCCCGGTGCCATCCGTGACCGTGCCCTGCAGCGTGGCGGTGTCCGGCGTCTGCGCAGAGGCGGTCGGCGGCCCCCAGAAGGAGATGCAAAAAGTCAGGCACGCTGGCAGGAGCCTGCGATGGGGCATGCGACCTCCCGGGGTAGGGTGAGCTGCGTAGGAGTAATGCGGTGTTCACAATCAACGTTAGTACAAAGCGCGCTGCGAAACAACGCGCTTTTGCGGCGCCCGCGTGCGCGGTGCTGAGCGAGATAGTACTTTCTGATCAGAGACGAGCCCGTGAGGAGCAAGCATGACCCTGTTGGACCTTTGTTCGTATCTAGGGCTGGGCGCAGTCGGTGCGGTGGCCGTCAACATGGTGCTTGGCGTGCTGATCGCGTTGCGCTACAGCCCGATCCGGCTATGGCCGCACCGGCATATCGACGTCTTTGCCCTGCACCGGTGGACAGCGTACCTTGCGGTGCTCCTTGCCTTCGCGCATCCGGCAGTGCTGTTGTTTTTGCGGCGTCCGCAGTTCAGTGTGGTGCAGGTCCTATGGCCGCTTCACTCGTACCTGCAGCCGAAACTAAATACAGCCGGAGCGGCAGCACTATACCTGCTGCTGATCGTGCTGGTGTCTTCGCTGGCGCGGGCTCGGATGAGCCGGGCATTGTGGCGCAATCTGCACTGGCTGGTGTACCCGGCTGCAGCGCTGATGCTGCTGCACAGCTTCTTAACGGACCCCGAGTTGAAGGACGGTCACCCCGACCTGCTGGATGGCGGTAAGGTCTTCATCGCCATCACATGCGTGCTGCTGTTCGCGGCCGGTGTGGCTCGGTACGTGTCGCGGAAGCAGGGCCTGCGGGGCCGAACCAGAGGCCGGGTGGCGGAGTCACCCTCGGCTCTGCAGGGATAGGTGAAGGTGGAGGACTAGAAGAGGAGCGTGGGCCGGAACTCTCACTGCCGTTCACTGGCGTGGACACCGGCGGCTGGCGAGGACTTCCTGATCTGGGCGATCAAGCCCGTCACGTCAGGCGCAGATGTGTGGCGGAGAGACAGGGATTCGAACCCTGGATACCTTGCGGTATACACGCTTTCCAAGCGTGCGCCTTCAGCCACTCGGCCATCTCTCCCTTGCGCTTGCGGGCAGTTTGACTTTACCACAATCGGCATCCCTGGATGCCTCTGCGGGGCACTCAACGTGCCGCTGCCGAAGGTGTTTGAGGCCCACATCGGTTTACGCTACGACATCGTTCGGCTTGAGAGATTCTGGGAGATCGGTCCCCCTCTCGAATCCAAGACGTTCAGGTTCTTCTTGTTTTTGGCCGAACGAGCCAACCAAGCCCGTCCACTAACATCAGTGCCACTGGTTCTCGAGCAGCACCGCGGGATGATCCGCCGCCTCGTCGCCGAACTTTGGGATGGCACCACGCCATGAGACTCTACGTTCCATGAAGCTCCCTGCGACCGTCGCCGCCGCGCTTTGCCTCGCCCTCTTCTGCAGCGCCCCGGCGCAAACGCCCCTCTCACCCGCACCCACGTACCCCGCCATTCGCCTCCCTACCTGGTCCCAGGGCATCGCCCTTCGCGAAGGCTGGCTGACGCAGCGCCACGCCATGCTGCTGGACATGATGCGCCGCCACAACATCGACATGTGGATCGTCGTCAACGAAGAGTTCCACAACGACCCGTTGATTTATTATATGGCGCCCACGGTTCTCTACACCGGCAATCGCGACATCTTCGTCTTCATCGACACCGGCACCACCCTGCGCAAGATCGCCATCACGGGCTACGCCGAAGAAAACGTGCAACGCTTCTTCGAAGAGCCTGACGACCCCAAGCCCGCCACCGAAGTCCTGCCCGCGCTGTACGCGCAGTACCACCCCAAACACATCGGCCTCTCCATCGACGCCAAGCGCGGCATGCAGCGCTCGCTCACCCACGATAGCTACATCTTCCTCGCGCAAACCCTCGGCCCTGAAGCCACCACCCACTTCGTCCCCGCGGCCGACCTGATCGAGGAGTACACCGACACCCGCCTCCCCGCCGAATTCGATCTCTACACCCAACTCGTCGCCCTCACCGACCAGCTCACCCGGCGCGCCTTCTCCAACGAGGTCATCGTTCCCGGCACAACCACCATCGGCGACGTGCGCCGCTGGCTCTACGACCAGATGGGCGCCAACAACGTCAGCACCTGGTTCCAGCCGGACCTACGGCTCCAGCGCCGTGGCCGCACCTCGGGCGTTTCGCGTGGCTTCCTCGCCGTCGAGCCCGAGGCCACGGTCATCCAAGCCGGCGACCTCCTCCACCTCGACTTCGGCGTCACCGCCTTCGGCCTCAACACCGACTGGCAGAAGATGGCCTACGTCCTTCGCCCCGGCGAGATTGCTGCTCCCGCCGGCATGACGGCTGCGCTGCACAACACCAACCTTCTCCAGGACAGCCTCATGTCGCACTCCCGCCCTGGCCGCACCGCCGGCGATGTGTACAACGACATCATGGCCGACATGGCCCGCCAGCACATCGAGGCGAAGGTCTACTCCCACCCCATCGGCGAACAGGGCCACGGTTTAGGCGCCGCCCTCGACTATCGCGCCGCCCAGGCCTTCGCCAGCGAGGCAAAACGCCTCCGCAAAGGTTCCTTCCTTTCCATGGAACTCAACACCGCCACCCCGGTGGCGGAATGGGGCAACCAGAAGGTCTACATGATGGAGGAAGACGACACCTATCTCACCGATGAAGGCTTCAAAACGTTCCTCCCTCGCCAGACCAGCCTCTACCTCATTCGCCCTTGAGCAACTCTCTACTTCATCTCCCCATGACGCTCGCCCCTCCCCCGTCATCCTGAGCAAAGCGAAGGATCTCTGCATTCTGTTTGGCGCGACGATAGGCCTATTGCCGCCAGCACATCGTGAAGACCCGCTGCACCAAATCCAGTTCAACCCTAAGCTTCCGAAGTCCAGACTTAACCCCGGTCTCGAACGTACTTTGGACATCGAGTGCGGGCAGGGGGTGGACCCCATGAGAGGCTAGAAAGCATGAAGCTCCCCGCGACCGCACTCGCCGCGCTCAGCCTCGCCCTGGCCTCCAAGGCCCACGCCCAGGGCACCTTCACCGATCCCGCCAACCTCCGCGGTGAGCGCGTGCAGCCCCGCAACGGTCGCGAACTCCCTATCGACGGCGGACAGGGCAACGCCGCGCTCGGCCTTCAGCAGCTCCTCCGCAAACTCAACACTCGTGCCTCGCTCATGCTCATCGTCGCCCACCCCGACGACGAAGACGGAGGCATGCTCACGTTCTACTCTCGCGGCCTCGGTGCCCGCGTGGCCACGCTCACGCTCACCCGCGGCGAGGGCGGCCAGAACGCCATGACCGGCGACTTCGAAGACGCCCTTGGCCTGATCCGCACCCAGGAGCTGCTCGCCGCCGATCGCTACTTCGGTGCCGACCAGATGTTCGGCACCGAGGTCGACTTCGGCTTCTCCAAGACCAAGGAGGAGGCCTTCCGCAAGTGGACCCACGAGCGCGTCCTGTACGACGCCGTGCGAGCCGTTCGCCTCTATCGCCCGTTGGTCATCGCCGCGGTCTTCGTCGGCGGCGTCACCGACGGCCACGGTCAGCACCAGGTCTCCGGCGAGATCGCCCAGGAGGTCTTCAAGGCCGCCGCCGACCCCAACGTCTTCCCCGAACTCACCCGCGAAGGCATCCTTCCCTGGGCGCCGCTCAAGGTCTACGCCCGCATCCCCAGCTTCGCCATCCAGCCCCAGGGCCTGTTCGACTACGCCACCAACCAATACGTCCCACCCAGCTTCACCAACTACGTCACCGGCTCCACCACTACCACGCCCCCTACGCCCGACGTCATCATCCATGAAGGCCAGACCGACCCGCTGCTGACGAGCGCTGCCGCAAACAGCGATGATCTCCACGGCAGAGCCGCCGACCCAAGCGGCAAGTTGAGCTACGTCCAGTTCGCCCGCATCGGCCTCGGCCTGCAGCGTACGCAGATCGGCCCAGGCGTCCGCATGGCCAGCCCCGGCGCCTACGATGTCGGTTATCACCGCTACGGCTCACGACTCGCGAACCAGCCCGCACACGAAAACGACTTTTTCGACGGGATCGACACCACGCTGGACGGCATCGCTTCGCTCACGCCCAACCCGCCAGTGTTCCTCACCGACGGCTTGCACCAGCTCCGCACCACGCTCGCCAGCGCCGACGCGGCCTTTGACCCCGCACATCCAGCCCAGGCTGCCCCAAAGCTCGGAGAGGCTCTCGACATCACCGATCGCATCCTCAAGCAGCTGGGCGACGACGATGCTGATGCCATCCACTTCGGAGATATTCGCCACGAGCTGCGGGTGAAGCGGATCCAGATCAATGACGCACTCGCCCTTGCGCTGGGGCTCTCGCTCGATGCAACAACACACGCAGCGCAAATGATCGCCGGCACACCGGCGAAGGTGCTCACCAAGCTCGGTTCCAACTTTCCTCACGACTTGCAGGTAACCTCCGTCGTGCTCTCCTCTCCGCAGGGCAACCACTCGGAACCTGAGGAGGCCAAGCGCAAGGACGCTCCCTTGTTGCCCGACCACGCCGACCAGCGCACCCTCAGCTTCGCCGGTGGCAACACCCTGAATCTGACGCGTCCGTACTTCTATCGCGACAGCGTGGAAGAGCCCACCTACAAGCTGCGTGTCGCTGCCCTGCGTAACGCCCCTGCCTCGCCCGCCGCTCTGGTGGCCAGCGCAGAGATCAACTACCGCGGAACCCCAGTTGAGCTGAGCCGGACGGTACACTCCAGCGACCAGCCTGTGAGCTTCGACCCGCCGATCAGCGTTGCGCTTTCTGCGTCGGCCGAGGTCGTTCCCGCGACCGAGACCAGCCTCAACCTCACCGCCAAAGTCTCCGATATCAGCCAGGTCCCAGTTGCCGGCAAACTTCTCGTGGACATTGGCCCCGGTTGGACAACGAAGTCCACGAAGTTGCCCCTTCGCGCCGGCGACACACCCCTCGCCCTAACGCCTGCCTCGGCCCGCATTCCGGCAACACTTTCTGTCTCAGCCCAGACCGCAAACGGCGACCACGTCGAGGAAGCCTTCCACTCCGTCGGTTACCCGGGGCTGGTCTTGACCAACATCTACACACCCGCGAAAACCCGTCTGATTCCTGTCGACCTCAGACTTCCCACCCATCGCCGTGTCGCCTATCTCCCTGGCACCGGTGATTCCGTGGCCGATAACCTTCGCTCCGTCGGCTTCGATGTTTCCGACATCACGGTTGCGGACCTTACCCCGGAACATCTCGCTCGCTTCGACACGGTCATCCTCGGGGTCCGCACCTACAACGCCCACCCTGATCTCCATGGCGCGCCCACACAGGCCTTGCTCGCCTTCGCCCGCAACGGCGGCAACGTCATCGTCCAGTACCAGACCGCCGAGTTCACCGCAGCCGACGCACCCTATCCACTGACGCTCGGGAACGCTGAAAAAGTGGTCGATGAGACGACTCCCGTCCGCCTGCTCGACGCCTCGGCCGCCGCGCTCTCACAACCAAACCGCATCACCCCTGCTGACTTCAACGGCTGGATTGAGGAGCGGGGACACGGCTTCCTCCAGTCCTGGGATCCGCACTACACTGCCCTCACTGAAACGCATGACCCCGGCGCACCGGCCGAGCACATAGCCCCGCAATCGCCGCAGGGGGGCGGTCTTCTCACCACGCAGCTAGGCCGAGGTCATTGGACGTATGTCGCTTTTGCCCTCTACCGCCAGCTCCCGGAGGCGGTTCCGGGAGCGTTTCGGATCTTTACAAACCTGGTTGCCCTCGCGGACGGGAAGCCCTAGAAAGACCAACCTCGCAACGGCCTCAGCAAAACGAAAACAGCTCCCGAACCCGGGAGCTGTTTCCGTTGTTATCGCGACGGCAGGCTAGCGACGCCGCGTGGTGGTGGGTCTGCGTGTGGTTGTGGCCGGTGCCTTTTTCGGGGCGACCAGTGCGCCATCCGTCATCTGGATCATCAGCGCCGACGAAGCGGACGAACCTGAAGCCGTTGACGCGACGTTTGAGCCCGTTGCGCCGCTGGCCGCTGTGGAGCCTGCGGTCCCGGTCGCGCCGCTGGCCGAGGTCGAGCCTGTGGTACCGGTCGCGCCGCTGGCCGAGGTCGAGCCTGTCGCCCCGCTGGCCGAGGTCGCACCCGTGGACGTCGCAGAGCTCGTTGCATCGGTCGCACCGGTTGAACCGGTTGAACCAGTGGCACCCGTCGCTCCCGCTGTCGTCGAGGTAGCCGTGGCGTCCGAACCACCCGAGGCGGGCGAGGTGTACGACGAGTAGGTACCCGTCACATCCACCGTCGATCCAACCGCCGGAACCGTGGTCATCGGCGCCTTCATCGCGATGGTGAAGTCAGCCGTCTTGCCCTGCTTGGCGTCGTCCGAAACGGCAACCTGCAACTGGTCCGGAGTGGCCGCGACGACCAGCGCACCGGGGATCGTCACCGTCTTGCCCTTAATGGTGTCGAACACCTTGTCCGCGTCCGCTTTCTGACCGTACTGGAGCACAAATTCCTTGTCGCTGAGCGCCAGCGTAGCCAGATCCGGCGTAGTGGCAATCAGGTTCTTCACGAT
>CAXTRU010000113.1:0-9714 GCA_964246665.1 uncultured Acidobacteriaceae bacterium | reverse complement strand
CCTCACACCTCCAGACCGCCGTCGTCCGCGCCCTGCTCAACACCAAGGGCCAGACCTCCGCGGCCGAATACCTGGAAGATGCCACCTGGACCCTGAGCGGCACAACGCTGCAGATCCAAACCACGCTCAGCAAGACCATGCTCCCCGTTGTTTTCAAGGAAGAAACGGATCGCATGATGAAAGCCACGCTGCGCGACCTGCACGCGGCACCCCTCACCGTGCAGCTGCTCCCGGGCGCCTCGAAAGACACGAATGCCGCAGCAAAGAAGAAGCGTCCCGCAGCCACCGGAAGCGCCGCCGAACTCGCCGAAAAACACCCGCTCGTGCAAGAGGCTCGGCGACTCTTCTCCGCCGACATCAGCAACGTCATCGACCTTCGCAAGGATTAGGGGCTAGTTCCTAGTGGCTAGTTCCTAGTCTCTAGTAGAGAACTGTCAGAGAAGGCAAAGCCACTAACGGCATCCAGCCACTAGCCACCAGCCACTAGCCACCAGCCACCAGCCACCAGCCACTCAAAGGACACCTATGGACCTCTCCCAAATGCAGGACATGCTCGCCCAGGCCAACGCCATGCGCGAGAACATGGAAGAAAAGCTCGCCAACACCATCGTCGAAGCCAGCTCTGGTGGCGGTGCCGTCCAAGCCCGCATGAACGGCCGCAAGGAACTCCTCAAGCTCACCATCACCCCTGCCGCCGCCTCAGCCGCTGCCGGGGACATCACCATGCTCGAAGACCTCATCGTCGCCGCCATCAACGAGGCCGCGCGCAAGGCCGACGAAGCCGCCCAGTCCAGCGCCGGCGACATGCTCGGCGGCCTCGGCCTTCCGGGGTTGTAGGTTGTACGTTCTACGTTGTTTGCGAAGGACCTGACGAGTCACGCGCTCCTTCGCTCCACCGACTACCTTCGCCACGTACAACGTAGAACCTAGAACGTACAACCCAAATGTCGACCCGCTTCGCGCCCCCCATGGCGCGCCTCATCGAAGAACTCCGCAAGCTCCCAGGCGTCGGCGCCAAGACCGCGCAGCGGTTCGCGTTCCACATCCTCCGCAGCTCCGATGGCGACGCCAACGCCCTCTCGCACGCCATCCAGGCCCTCAAACAAGCCCTTCGCCTTTGCTCGATCTGCAACAACGTCACCGATGTCGACCCCTGCGGCTATTGCACCAGCCCATCCCGTTCGAAGAACCAGATCTGTATCGTCGAAGAACCCACCAACATCGCCTCCATCGAAAAAACTCGCACCTGGAACGGGGTCTACCACGTTCTCCACGGCACGCTTTCGCCCGTGAACGGCATCGGCCCTGACCAGCTTCGCCTTAGCAATCTCTGGCCTCGCCTCGCTTTCGCGGACAGCGCGCAAGATCAAGGCCAACAAGCCGCATCCGGCGAGTTAATCCTAGCCACCAGCCCCACCGTGGAAGGCGAAGCTACCGCCCGCTACATCGCCGACCACGCCCAGGCACTGCACCCGCAACTCCGCATCACCCGCATCGCCACCGGCATCCCCGCCGGCTCCGACATCGAGTACGCCGACGAAATCACCATGACCCGCGCGCTCGAAAACCGTCGCCAGCTCTGAGACACTGGCAAGCTCAACTAAACACAAGACGACTTATGGTTACCCATTGGACAGTCCATCCGCTAAATTGACTGTGTGCATCTGAAAAGCACTCTCACCGGGACAGACAACTGGTCGTTTAAGCCTGCATTTGCGTGCCTGATTGCGGTCACCGTCCTGCAACTCGTATGCCAGATTCCCGGGATGGTCAGCCTCTTCCTCATTCCTCTTTCAGCACTTGGCTACATTCTTCTAACGATTGCCGCTCTCGGCATTGCTGCTTATTGCTTCATGAAGAAGCAGGCGCGAAGAGGTGTCTCGGTCCTTCTTATACTTCTGTTGCCAGCGCTGTTGTGGATTCCGATCAACTGGGTTGCAGACGTGATACACATCAGCTTAACAAGGGGGCTCGGCGTGGGTCAGCTCGGCTCCCCTTTGTTGTCGGCTGATAGGAAGTTCGCGATGTATGACTGGTCTGTAGGGCTCTCAAGTAGCCCTAGCATCTTCTTGGTGCACGACACGACTGACGAGATTGCATTGCCAATCGCCCAACACACGCAGCCGCCGTCCGCCGAACTTGGCTTCGCGGATGAATGTGCGGGCAAGGTCCATCATGTAATCGGTCACGACTACATCTGCACCTTCTGAGCAATACCCCCGAACGCGGTTAGCGGAACCTACGCTGGTAGCTCAGCTTTCGAGTTTGCCTGATCCCGACTGACTCACCACCACCCGCAGATTTCCGCCCGTCATCTCCTTCGGCAATTCGAGTCCTAACAACCCTAAAATCGTCGGCGAAATATCCCGTAAACTTCCACCCTCGCGCACGCCCACCTTTGCGCCGCCATCGGTCACCAACACAAACGGCACAGGATTAGTCGTATGCGCCGTGTGCGGCCCGCCGCTTACCGGGTCGATCAGCATCTCCGCATTGCCATGGTCGGCCGTGATGATCCAACTCGCCCCGGCCGCGCGTACCGCGTTGTAGATGCGCCCTAACTGCGCATCCACAGCCTCCACGGCCTTCACCGTCGGCTCCATCTTGCCCGAGTGCCCCACCATGTCCGCATTCGCAAAGTTCACAATCATCACATCGAAGGCGCGATCGCCGAGCTGCCGCTCCACGATGTCGCCGATGCCTTCGGCTGACATCTCCGGCGCAAGGTCATACGTGGCCACTTTTTTCGATTGCACCAGCTCGCGGTCCTCGCCCGCGAAGGGCTTCTCGATACCGCCGTTAAAGAAGTAGGTCACATGCGCATACTTCTCCGTCTCGGCCACGCGCAGGTTGCGCAGATCATGCCTGGCCATCACGTTCGCCAGCAGGTTGTCCATACTCTCCGGCGGAAGGATCATGGGCAGCGCGAAGTTCTTGTCATACTGCGTCATCGTCACGAAGTGAAGGTTCGCCGGCACGTTTTCGCGCGGGATCTCAAGCTCCAACTCAGCAGCCTTGGGCAGATCGATGCCCCCATTTTTCGTCAAACCACTGCGTCGCGCCAGCACGCGCGTCATCTGTCGCACACGGTCCGCGCGGTAGTTAAAGCAGATCACCGCATCGCGGTCCGCGATCCGCGCAATCGGTGCTCCATGCTCATCGACACACACAAACGGCTCGATGAATTCATCTGTAACGCCGTTGTTGTAGCTTTCCCGCACACGCTCGATCGCGTCAGGGTAAGCGCCACCCTCAGCCTGTCCCTGCACCATCGCGTTAAACGCTTTGCGCTCGCGCTCCCAACGCAGATCACGGTCCATCGCAAAGTACCGCCCGCTCACACTCGCCAGTTGGCCTACTCCATACTCGGCGAACTTCGCCGCCAGCTCTGCTAAGTAGCCAGCGCCCGACGTCGGCAACGTGTCGCGCCCGTCCATGAAGGCATGCACATACACGCGCGTCAGCCCGCGCTGTGCCGCCATGCGCAACAACGCATGCAGATGGCGCTGGTGCGAGTGCACGCCACCATCGCTGACCAGACCGACCAGATGGAGCGCACGGCCATCCTGCGCCGCATGGTCCATCGCGGCCACAACCGTTGGATCGCCGAAGAACTCACCGGACGCAATGGCCGCATCGATGCGGGTCATATCCATCCGCACCACGCGCCCTGCGCCCAGATTGAGATGCCCCACCTCGGAGTTTCCCATCTGCCCATCCGGCAAGCCCACAAAGTGCTCACTGGCGCGAATTAGCGTGTTCGGATACTCGCGCAGCAGCTTGTCGTATGTCGGCTTTCGCGCCAGCGCGATCGCATTGCCATGCGTCTCCGCACGGTATCCCCAGCCATCTAGAATCGTCAGCAGAACAGGCCGCTTCGCCATACTTTGACAATAACAAGCTCTGGCCGCCCCCGCAGTGCCGGATCAGATCTTGTTACCCCTCTGAGCCTGGTTGGTGAGACGACAACTCAGGCTGCCTGCAGCGTCGGCAGCCGTTCGATCTCTTCCCCATGCTTCTGCTTCGCCACCTCAAGATCAAACAACACCTGAAGATTGAGCCAGAACTGAGGCGAGGTCCCAAAGAAATGCCCTAAACGCAGCGCGAACTCCGCCGTCATGCTCTGCTGTGCTTGCAGCACGGCGGTGAGCTGTTCCAAGCTCACCCCCAGCCGCGTCGCAAGCGTCGCCGCCGACATGCCCAAGGCATCGAGCTCTTCCTGGATGTGCTCTCCGGGATGAAACGCGGTCTGTATCATCGGTCACCTCAGTGGTAATCCACGATCTCTACGTTCGCAAAGCCTTGGGCCTCGTCATCCCACTCGAAACACAAACGCCACTGGTCGTTGATGCGAATGCTGCACTGCCCCTCGCGGTCGCCCTTCAAGCGTTCGAAGCGGTTGCCAGGCAGATGAGCGATGTCATCAAGCGCATGAGCTGCTTCCAGCCTGTTCAACTTCAGTCGCCCAACCCGTTCGATACTTTCAAAAGCCCGTACCCGCTGTCCTAAGCTGAACTGCTCCGTTTCCTTATTGCGATAGGAAACAATCATTCAGGACTCTCCGGCGGTCACGGAACAAACTAGGCATCTACTCCGAGCAGTTCACCGCAGCGCGCCCAAGAAACATCGCCGCGCCACCCAGCTCTTCTTCAATGCGCAGCAGCTGGTTGTACTTCGCAATGCGATCCGTGCGCGAAGCGGACCCCGTCTTGATCTGCCCAGCACCTGTGCCCACGGCCAGGTCCGCAATGAACGTGTCCTCGGTTTCACCTGAGCGATGCGAAATGATCGCTGTGTATCCATTGCGGCGTGCCAATTCAATCGCATCCAGCGTTTCGCTGATGGTGCCGATCTGGTTCACCTTCACCAGAATCGAGTTCGCCACACCTTCATCGATGCCACGCTGCAGAAACTTCATGTTGGTCACGAATAGATCGTCGCCCACCAGCTGCACGTTGCGACCCACCTTCTCCGTCAACAGCTTCCATCCGGTCCAATCGTTCTCATCCAGGCCGTCTTCCAGCGAAACAATGGGGTACTGCCGCGTCCAGCTCTCCCAATAGCTCGCCATCTGTTCGCCGGTCTTCTCGCTGTTGTCCGATTTGTGAAATACATACCGGCCCTTGGCCTTGTCATAGAACGAGCTCGCCGCCGGATCCAACGCAATGGCGATCTCTTCCCCGGCCTTGTAGCCAGCCAGCTCAATCGCTTCCAACACCAGCTCAATCGCTTCCACGTTGGACTTCAACGAAGGCGCAAAACCACCCTCATCGCCCACCGCTGTGTTGTAGCCCTTCTTTTTCAGTACGCCTTTCAGCGTGTGGAACACCTCGGTGCCCCAGCGCAGCGCATCGGAAAAACTCTCCGCGCCCACCGGCATCACCATGAACTCCTGGAAGTCCACGTTATTGTCGGCATGCGCGCCGCCATTCAGAATGTTCATCATTGGCGTGGGCAAGATGCACGCATTCACACCGCCCAGGTAGCGATACAGCGGCATGCCCAAAGCCTCGGCCGCAGCACGCGCGCACGCCATGCTGACCGCCAGCACCGCATTCGCGCCCAACCGCCCCTTGTTCTCCGTGCCATCCAGCGAGAGCATCGTCGCGTCAATGAGTCGTTGATTGCTCGCATCCAGGCCCTTCAGCTCCGGCGCAATCACGCTTTCCACGTTCTCTACAGCCTGCAGCACACCCTTGCCCAGGTAGTGCTCCTTGTCCCCATCACGCAGCTCCACAGCCTCGTGCTCACCGGTGGACGCCCCGCTCGGCACGGCTGCGCGCCCTCGCACACCACCATCCAGCACCACATCGGCCTCAACCGTCGGATTCCCGCGGCTGTCCAAAATCTCCCGCGCATGTATGGAGACAATCTCAATCATCTGCTGCGTCTGCCTTCCGTCTTCCCTTGGATTTGTCTGTCGTTGGCGAATCACACGATGCCGCAACCGTTCGTTCAGCCGCGGTCGCCGGTCCACCGGAACGGAGCTGCCGCCCAGCCCCAAAATGCTTTCCACAAAATCAGCCAAGGGGGTCTCCGTCGCCGCGCTCATTCTAGCAAAGCCCACTGCAACCACACGCTATATGCCGACCGCATCGGCCGCCGGCCGCGCCAACACAGACGCATGCACCCCCACCCCGCGCAGCTCCACATCCTGCCGTGTAAATGCGGGCAGCAACAGACGAATGCGCGTTCCCCGCCCCGGCCGGCTCACGATCTCCACCTCGCCCTGGCCCTCGTACAACACCTGGATGCGCTCGCGCACATTGCGCATGCCGATGCCCATGCCATCGCTCGTCATGCCGCCGCTGCTCGTCCGCTCCGGCGCGATGCCCACGCCATCATCCTCCACCTCAAGCAGCAACAGGTCGCCTTCGATGCGGCCCCGCAGCGTCACCGTGCCGCCGTTAATCCGCGGCTCCAACCCATGCTTGATGCTGTTCTCAATCAGCGGCTGCAGCAGCATGCTCGGCACCTCCAACGAAAGCGCCTGCTCCGTGATCTCTTTCACGACGCGCAGCTTCTCGCCAAAGCGCACCACCTCGATGTCCAGGTAATCATCGGTAAAGGCCAGCTCTTCTTCCAGAGGCACAAACGCATCGCGCTCCCGCAACAGCGTTCGCAGGATGCGCGCGAGCTTTACAATCATCTCGCGCGCCAACTCCGGTTCTGACCGCACCAACGAGGCAATCGAGTTCAATGTGTTGAACAGAAAGTGCGGGTTGATCTGCCGCTGCAACGCATCCAGCCGCGCTTCCAACAGCAACCGGCTCTGCTCTTCCAGCTTGCGTTCAATGCGGATCGCATTCCAGATCTTCAGTGGGATGCCCACCAGCACCGGCGTGCACGCGCAGATCAGCGCCTCCAGCCACCAATTCTCCGAGTACAGCTCAAAGTAGCGGCGATGCTGCACGCGCGCTAACAAACTCGCTGCTAACTGCGTCGCCGTCAGCAGCACCAGTAGCGAAATCTGCCGGTCCAAATTCGGCCGGCGCAACGTGCGCCGTACCCAGCGATAGATGCTCAAGTCGATCAGCGGCGAAAACGACCAGATAGCCTCTTCATCGACAAACCGGCGAAACGTCCCAAACAGCAGCGCTACGCACACGTTTACGGGCAAACTCAACCACTCGTGGTGCCCCAACGCCGGCAACGCCAGAAACACTCCGCCAAGGATCGCCGGCTGCGATCCCAAAAGCAGCCCCAACAGCGCTGTCGTTTGTAAGGCAAGATCCGCTGCAAGAAAGTTCGGAACGCGCACGCGCACCAGTACACCCAGGGTCAACGGCACACAAACCCAGGCCAACAAGCGCAGCGTCTGGCCGCGCGTCCGCTCCCCCGCCAACAGCAAGCGCTTAAATCGCACGCTTCGCGCCAGCGAGCTCGCCACTGCGGCCGCTACGCCCAGCTTCACCAACAGCGAGATCAGGACCAGCTTGGAGTCAACGCCGTGCACGCCTCTATGCTACGCGTCCACAAAAGCCAGGCACCGCTTTCACGCATGCAGGGCCAACCACCGCGGCACACGCAAGAGACCACCAACACCCACGCGCAGAGGACGACCGCCACGCCAAGGTCCGCATTCACTTTTCGCGTCCGTCCCCGCCTCCGCCTCCGTCTCTCTTATTGTCATTCCCGCAGGGAACCTGCTTCCGCAGCGCGAGAGCCGAAGGCGCGAGCCAGTCCCGCAACACACCCAAACCACTCCGCCGCATCCTTCCCGCCACCCAGGAATCTAAACTGCTGCTATGCCTCTTCTCAACACAACCAAAGTCGCCGATGCCGACTTCCCCACGCGCTGGGGCCACTTCCGCATCCTCGGCTTTGAAGGCATCCCTGAACCCGGCGACCCCACCCGCAAGCCGCTTGAATCCGCCGTCGCGCTCGTCATGGGCGACATCCACGCGACCACACCCAACGGCAAACCGGTTCCGCCCCTGGTGCGCATCCACTCGCAGTGCCTCACCGGCGACGTCTTCCACTCGCTCCGCTGCGACTGCCACGACCAGCTCCACCTCGCCCTGAAGCGCATCGCCGCCGAGGGCGCCGGCATCCTGCTCTATGAGCAGCAAGAGGGTCGCGGCATCGGCCTGATGGCCAAGCTTCGCGCCTACGAGCTTCAGGATCAGGGGATGGACACCATCGAAGCCAACCACGAGCTCGGCTACCCGACCGACCTTCGCGCCTTTGAGCTCCCCGCCGCCATCCTGAAGCAGCTGGACGTGTCTGCGGTCCGCTTGATGACCAACAACCCGGAAAAGGTGGCCGCTCTCGAAGCCGCCGGCATCCAGGTCACCGAACGAGTAGACGCCACCATTCCCTCGGAACCCACTTTCGAGCGCTACCTGGAAACCAAGCGCGAAAAGCTCGGCCACCTCGTCGGCTTTTGATCTTCAGCACGAATGTGGGAGCCTGCAAGGCGCGTTTCTGCACGCGGCAACGCTCAGCGCTCGCGCCGCTCGCTTCGAGGCTGCGAACACATTACTAAAGTTTCTACGACCTTCGTGCGTTTCGCCTGTATGCTCTGCTCACCATCACATCGAGGAGAGTTTCATGCGCCTTCGCTCTTTTCTGGGCGGTGCCGGCCTTCTGTTCGCCAGCTTCGCTGCACATGCTGACACCTACACCATGTATACCGTTGGAGCGAGTTCCGGAAACCTCGACAACATCGGCTTTACCAATGGCGGACAGAGCTTCGTTGTGGCGCCCTCGTTCTGTCAGCAGGCCGGTGCCTGCTATCACATCTTCACCCCACCGAACGGCGTCCAGTACACCGCGAGCGAGCCCACACTCGACGACGGCAACGGCCCGGGTACCTATGCATGGCACCTCACGCCGTATAGCGGGCCAAACTCCACGCTAAGCGTCGTCAATCTTTTCACGGGGGCCAGCACGGATGTTTACACCGGGGACATCGGCGATCCGATGATGAACTCCTTCGGCGACATCGCCTTCCTGATCTACAACGATCCGCAATATCAGCTCGACGATGTGAACGCGTTGGCTGTGAATGAGACGGCTCACGCTGCGGTCACACCGGAGCCATCCAGTTTCGCCCTGCTGGGTACAGGCTTGTTGGGCGTCGCAGGCGTCGTGAAGCGGCGTCTGTCATAGTCTCAGCCAACATCTAGTCCGATCAACAGCCATCGCCTGGTTTCCTCCGGGAAATCAGGCCAATGTGCGCATAGGCTTCTCTGGCGCTGGCGGCGATGATGCCGGAGATAAATCACTTTTTGTTTTTGGTATTTGCACAAGAACCAGATTGGTGGAGCTGAGCGGGATCGAACCGCTGACCTCCTCGTTGCGAACGAGGCGCTCTCCCAGCTGAGCTACAGCCCCACACCAGAAGCGCAATGGAAACCTGGCCGTCGAACGGCAGCTCACATCGCGCTACGTCGGCTAGTCTAGCAGGACTCGCGCCCTGCTCAAAACGGCAATGCTGTGGACGGCGGCGTCACTCAGTCGAACCACACAGCAATCGGCATCGTATACAAACCGAGACGCAAGGAGACTGCCCCGATGACGCCGCAAGAACAAGGGATGATCGATGGCCTGATTAGCCGCATCCGCAGCACACAGGTTCAGAACAAAGACGTACAAGCCGAGCAACACATTCAGCAGGGCCTTGCCGGCTTCCCTGATGCGCTTTACGTGCTCACGCAAACCGTCCTCGTGCAGCAATACGGGCTTGAGCAGGCCACCTCGCAGCTGAAT
>CAXTRU010000112.1:0-9716 GCA_964246665.1 uncultured Acidobacteriaceae bacterium | reverse complement strand
TGCGAGGCCAGCCCGGTCCCTCCGGGCCGCGGGTGGGTCAAGGCGGCGCACGGCCCGCTTCATGGAAGCACCGATCTTCGCGCCCACCTGCGAGCCCTGGTCCGGCTCTTCGTTGGCGATGGACCACAGAATGACGCTAGGGTGGTTGCGATCCCGCCTCACCAGGCGCGTCAACTGGCTCAGGCCTTCCGGGGTCGAGGCCATCAGGCGTGTCTCATCCATCAACAGCATGCCGGCACGATCGCAGGCGTCCAAAAACTCCGGTGTGGGCGGGTTATGCGAGGTGCGGCACGCATTGGAGCCGCTCGCCTTCAACAGAGCCACGCGATCCGTATGCAGCTGATCCGGAAGGGCCGAGCCCACGCCCGCGTGATCCTGATGGTTGCACGTGCCCTTGATCTTGACCGGCTTTTCGTTCAGAAAGAAGCCCTTATCTGCGTCAAAGCGAATAGTGCGTATGCCGAAGCTTGTCTCGATGCGATCTGTGACGGCATCCCCGGCTTGCAGAGCCGTGATGGCACGGTACAGGTGCGGCTGCTCGCATGACCACAGCACAGGGGAGGGCACCTCACCCTCACTCTCGACGACGGTCTCTTCCCACGGCGCCAGCGTGTAGGGTCCGCCTCGCAACGTGGCTACCGAAGTGCCCGCGGCATCCTGAATGGCGGTGGAGACCAAGAAGGTTTTGGGCTGGTCCGAGTGGTTGGCCACCTCGGTCTGTACCTTGATCTGCGCCCCCGAGCCGCCGGTTACGGTCGAGGTGACGAACGTGCCCCATTGCGGCACATGCAGCGGATCGGTGATCGTCAGCCACACGTGACGGTAGATGCCCGTGCCCTCGTAGAACCATCCTTCGGAAAGCGTGGCGTCAGCCCGCACCGTGATCTGGTTCGGCTTGCCGTACACCACGTAGTCGGTGACGTCGAACGAGAACGGCGCATAGCCGCTCATGTTGCGGCCCAGGAAGTGATTGTTCCAAAGCACGATGGCGTCACGAAACACACCATCGAACTCCAGGTAGACACGCTTGCCTTCGCTGCCAGGGGGCAGGGTCACCTTGCGCCGGTACCAGCCGATGCTTGTTTCCGGGAAGTCGCGCCCTATGGGCTTGCGGCCCTGGGCATAGTTGACGGGGTCGTGCTCTGCGTCCTGGGCATTGCCGCTCAGGAAAGGGAGCTCTACGGCCCAGTCGTGCGGCAGATCCAGCAGGCGCCACCCACTGTCATCGAAGTCGCGCGCACCCACATCCGCAACGAAACTGGCCTTTGCAAACGTGCCTTCGCGGCGGGGTGCGCCGAAGGCGAAGTCGGCGCTTTGCTGCGCGGCGTTGCCCAGGTGAAAGCGCCACTCGAAGTCCAGGAGGAAGCGTTGTCGCGGCGACTCGGAGGCGGCCAGTGCGGGGGATGGCTCTGAGAGAGGGTCACGTGCGGAGTCGGGTGTACGGACGGTGGCGGCGGACGAGCGAACCCCGGCAAGTGCCCCGGCAGACGCTGCCAAACCTGTCTTCAATAATCCACGGCGAGACAGCTTTGGCAGGGTGCACCTCGAAGTTCAAGCCTACAAAGTGCGCAGCGGAGCGTCAAGGACGGCATCGTTCCCTTTCCCTCATACATCGACGGACCGCTTTCGGAGGCAGGTATGTTTGGACGACAGGGATCGATGGCGGAGATGACCGGAGCAAAAGGCGGCACGGCGAACGATCTCAGGACAGGCCAATCTGTTTGGAGAGCGCAATGAACCGTTCTGCAAGGGGCGTCACTCTGCTCCTGACGACAGCGATGCCGATCTCGGAAAACACGGCCTCGCTTGCCAGCGGCTTCACCTTGATCGCGGCGCGACTGCGACAGGCAATGCCTTTGGGCAGGATGGCAACCCCGAGCCCGGCGGCGATCAGAACAAGAGCCGTCTCCATCTCCGCGGTCTCTTGCACCACGTTGGGTGTGAACCCGGCTTTCCGGCACAGCTCTGTCCACTGATCGTGGAAGTTCGGCGCCCATCGACGACCGTATGCGATGAACGGCTCATCGGCGAGCTCGCGCAGTGTAAGTGCTTTGCGCGACGCGAGACGGTGCGACTTGGGAAGAACGATGGCAAACTGTTCCCTGTGAACGAGCTCGATCAGCAGCTCGTCCACCACAAGGGGAAGCCGAAGAAAGCCGATGTCGATCGAGCCGTTCTTTAGTGCCTCCATCTGTTGCGTTGTGGGGATGTTGCGTAGATCGAAGCTGACGCCCGGATAGGCTTTGCGGAAGGCGACGACGATGGAGGGAAGCAGCTGTGCGGTTGCCGAAGCGACGAAGCCGATGCGCAGGTGACCGGTCTCGCCTGAGCCGATCCTGGCCGCGCGCAACTCCATCGCGGCAATCTGCTTCAGCAACTGATCGCTATCAGCCAGCACCGATTCGCCGGCGGGAGTCAGACGTACACTGCGCCGGTTGCGCGCCAGAAGCGACACCCCGAAGTGCGCTTCAAGATTCTGGATCTGGATGGAAAGAGCCGATTGCGAGAGATGAAGCTGCCGTGCTGCGCGTCGAAAACTCAAGGTGTTCGCCACAGCAATAAACGACTTCAACTGCTTCACATCCATGGGCACTGGCCTTTTGGGAGAGTTCGCACCAACCTCGTTTCGAGGGCCGGTTTGCGCCGATGCCACCAGTCCGTCACGGCAGACTCGTTCTCGCCTCCAGGTCAATCATATGCAGTCCAGCTAGAGACTCACATCGGGTCGCAACGGGGAGGATTGCCCCTGTTCCTCGCATGCGGCTCGGCCTGCCTCCTCAGATGAGGCCGCGGCGCAACATGCTTTCAGCGCAGGCAAGGACCGCCTCCTCCGCCGGCCGGGGCGTCCATCCCAGCAGAGAGGCGGCTTTGCTGGCGTCATACTCGCGGCGTTTGCCAAGTAACGGAGCCATAAAGCGTGCTTCATGCTGGAAGAGGGCTGCGAAACGCAAAACGAAGTCGGGCAAAGACCGCGTTGTGACCGCGTTGGCCCTTGCGCCAAGCTGTTCGCGGAGCAGAGCAGCCATGTCAGACATCCACAAGAAGTCCCCTACACCGATGAAGCGCTCGTTTGCGGCTTCAGCATGAGTCATCGCTTTCAGTTGTAGATCGACCAGATCGTCCATGTCGGTGACGGCAAAGCCGATGTGGGGGATGGCCGGCACCTTGCCCTTGAGCAGGCGATAGATCAGCTCAGCCGAGCCGGAAACACTGTCCGTCATCACCGGGCCGAGGACCATGCCGGGCAAAATGGTCGACATGGTCATGCCCGAGGCATCCTGCTCGATAAAGTTCCACGCTGCCTTTTCGGCCAGAGTTTTCGAGCGTGCGTACTCGCCGAGATCCTTTTGTTCGGCGTCGGTCCAGGTGGCTTCATCGGTGCGCGGCTGAACTTCGCCGGCAACCCGCGGGCCCTGCGCCGCGACCACGGAGGAGGTATACACGAAGCGGCGAACCCCGTTGTTCGAAGCCGCCTTGAGCAGCCGCAGCGTACCTTCCCGCGCGGGACGAACGAGGTCGGCCTTCGGCTGGCCCTGTCCCATAGGCGAGGCGACGTGAAACACAGCATCGGCGCCGGCGACCGCTTTGTCCCAACCTGCATCGTTGAGGAGATCGGCTTCAAAGAACGTCAGGCGGTCGTCGGCTTGCACCTGCTCCGCGATCGCGGCGCGAACTTTGTCTTGCCGCTGGAGGCTGCGCAGCGACGCCCGTACGCGGTAGCCCTGCCGGAGCAGGCCGACGATGATCCATCCCGCGATATAGCCGGAACCACCCGTAACGACAACACTTTCCCTTTTGGTCGTATCGCTCATGCTTGCCCTTCTTTCCGCCTTGCCGGTACAGATCCGGCTGTCGCTTCAGCCGGTATCTAACAGATACCGAGATACTATGGGGCAGGCGAAAAGGCCACAAGGAGGCACTTTGAAGAAACCGAGTCACTTGCAGGTGACCGAACCTCGGCCCTGTGTTCAGAGCTTCAGCGATCTTCCGCCTGCGGTGTGCCAGTCTGTCGGCGACGTACTCGCCAGGGTTGGCGATAAGTGGTCGATCCTGGTGATCGCCATGCTCGCACGCGGAACCATGCGCTTCAGCGAAATCAAGCGGAGCATCGGCTCCATCTCGCAGAAGGTGCTGACGGCAACGCTGCGCGGACTGGAACGGGACGGATACCTTTCCCGCCATGTGACGCCAAGCATTCCGCCAAGGGTCGATTACGAGCTTACGGCGCTGGGCCATGATGTGCTTGTGCCTGTGACGGCGTTGGCGCAATGGGCCCTGTCGCAACGAGAGCGCGTTGAGAGCGCGCGCATGGCGTTCGACCGGTCTGCAAACGGACACAAGCAACGGAGCGCATGACCATCGTGGGTGGTCAGCAGCAATCTGATCGCGCGCCGTCGCCGTGGTGAACCAAGCCAAGGCGGGCATCGCAGAGACCGCGGTATGCAAGGCAGTTATCGCGCGAACGGAACGGTAGCGCATGGAACGATCCGTGCAACGGACGCATGCTTTGTTCTGCCGTTACCTCACCTAAACTCGCTCCGCTTCAATAGAAACTCTGTTTCCCAATGATCGGTTCCGTGCGCTACAGTGATCCAGCGACACATCCGCTTTGCGCAGGGCAGCCCTGTGCGCGAGGGAGTTTCTGTGGGAGTCAATCCTTTCCTTGGCATCCTGTACCACTGGATTGGCGGGTTCGCTTCGGCCAGCAACTTCATTCCGTTTCGTCGTATCCGACGCTGGTCGTTTGAAATTTACTGGATCGTTCAGGGCGTCGCCGCATGGCTGATTGCGCCCATGGTGATTGCGCTTCTGTTTGTGCCCCACCTGTTCGACATCTTGCGCGCCTCTCCCCCGCAAGCGCTGCGGTATGCGGTGCTGTTCGGCGCGCTTTGGGGCATCGGTGGGCTCACCTTCGGGCTTTCGGTGCGATATCTGGGCATCGCTCTCGGCTATGCCATCTCCCTTGGCTTATGCACCGCGTTCGGCACCATCATCCCTCCCATCTACACCGGCGCAATTCACCAGGTGGTGCGCGACCCGTCCGGGCGCGTGATCCTGGCGGGCGTCGGCGTCTGCTTGCTGGCGGTTGCGGTCAACGGCCTGGCGGGCTGGAGCAAAGAGAACGAAGTTAAGCGGGAAGACCTGATCGAAAGCGGGGAGCGTGAGTTTTCCCTGTGGCGCGGCGTCAGCGTGGCTGTGTTTGCCGGCATCATGAGCGCGTTCTTCAACTTCGGGCTCACCGCCGGGGCACCCATCGCCGCCGTCGCCAAGGGGCGGCTACTCGCCGAAGGTCGCCTGGATCTTTGGCAGAATCTGCCGGTCCTCGTCGTTGTACTCTGGGGCGGCTTCTTTACCAACTTCGTTTGGAGTGCGTTTCTCATTCTGAGAAACCGCTCCGGTGCGCAGTTCTTGGGCGCACCCGGGGACAATCCTCTTCGCCCTGGACAGATCTCCGGCGAAACGTTGCAACACATGGACCCCAGAGACCTGATTGGCCGTATTCCGGCGGGTGTACTTTCGGCCAACTACCTTTTTGCCGCCCTTGCCGGCGTGATCTGGTACTTTCAGTTCTTCTTCTACTCGCTGGGGCAAACCAAGATGGGTAAGTATGACTTCTCGTCATGGACGCTCCATATGGCCTCCATCATCATCTTCGCCACGCTTTGGGGCTTGGCGCTCAAGGAGTGGATCGGCACCAGTCTGCGCACGCGCATGCTGGTCACCGCGGGGCTTGTATTGCTGATCGGCTCCACGTTGGTGGTCGGCTACGGCAACTACCTGCACGCCGCGGCCGATACCCAGGCGAGCACGGTGCGGCACGCGCTCTCCCGATAAGATCCACGGCGGCCCGGGTAAGCCCAGGCCGCCCATGATCGCTGCATCCGCTAGTCGATGGTGAAGCTGGTCTTTCCTGCACCGATCTCGATCCGGTGTCCTTTGACGGCAACGCCGTCCTGCATAATCTTGCCCTGCGGACCTGCAGGCAAATCGAGCGTGGCGCTTGTGTTCGCCGGGATCTCCGTCGTAAGCTGCAAGCCGCCGTCCGCTGTTCGGGTCCAGTCTGTGACGACTGTGCCGTAGGGCGAATCGTACTCACTGCGCGCGTGCGTCAGACGTGGGTCCGTGTGCGGGGCAATCACCAGATGATGAAAGCCCGGACCGGCGGCATCGGTATCGATCCCCGACACGCGCCGGTACACCCACGCCATCACCGAGCCAAACGCGTAGTGGTTGTAGGAGTTCATGCCCGGATCGCCCGTGTCGCCGTTCCAGCGCTCCCACCATGTAGTTGCGCCTTTGCTCACCATGTAGCCCCATGAGGGATAGGTATTGTTCAGCAGCAGGCGAAACGCCACGTCGCTTCTGCCTTCGTCATCCAGCACGAATAGCAGGAAGGGTGTGCCTAAGAAACCCGTCGTTAGGTGATTGCCGTGCTTTTCGATATCCGCAACGAGACGCTCCGTAAGCGCACGATGTTGATCCTCGCGCGAGAGCCCCGTGTACAGCGTCAGCACATAGCCCGTCTGCGTATCGCCTTCTACGCTTCCATCGTCGTGGACGTATGCCTTGGTGTAGGCCTTGCGGATCCTGCCGTAGAGCTGTCCATAGCGCTTGGCGGCCTCGTCACGCCCCGTGGCTTCGGCCATCGTCTGCATCTGCTTCGCGATCAGCGCCCAGTATGCGGTGGCCACCAGATCCTGTGGGGTGTGCGGATCGGGCGCGAGCCAATCGGCGTAGTTGGGCCCAAGGTCCTTTTGGCGCAAGCCGTTGGGATTTGACTCTTCGATGAAGCGCATCCAGCGCTCCATGGCATCCCAGTGTTTTTCAATCACGCCCTTGTCGCCGTACTGCATCCAGGTGGCGTAGGGCACCAGGACACCGGCATCCCCCCAGCCCGGGGCGCCGGTCGCCTCCGGCCCGACCAGCAGAAGATTGGGCGAGATATTCGCAAACACGCCCTGCGCCGTTTGCGCGTCGGTTACATCGTCCATGAACTTGTGAGAAAACGCATCGATGTCGAAGTTGTAGGAGCCTGTTCGCCAGAACACACCTGCATCGCCCATCCAACCCATGCGCTCGTCGCGCTGCGGGCAGTCGGTGGGCACGGAGACGAAGTTTCCTCGCTGCCCCCACAGTCCCAGTTCAAACATGCTGTTTAGCAGTGAGCTCGAGCTGCTGAAGCGCATGGACGGCTTGTCCGGTAGGCTGTTCACCACCTCGCCGAGCAGCGCGTCCTGCCCCGCGCCGGCGGGCAGCCCTTCTGCCTGGACGTAGCGAAAGCCATGGAACGTAAAGGCCGGCGTCCACTCTTCCACGCCGTCCCCACGCAGCGTGTACTCGTCGGTTGCATCCGCATTGCGAAGGTTTTCGGTGTACACGCTGCCGTCATCCTTTAGGCGTTCGGCGAAGCGAAGACGGACCGTCGTTCCGCGGGTACCCTGCACGCGAAGCCGCACGACCCCCACCATGTTCTGCCCCATGTCGAAGAGCTTCGCGCCGGGATCGACACCAGGGGCGTCAATGGGCCGCACGGACACGGGCTTCACTGTTTGCGCCATGTGCGGCGGCAGATCCGGTTGCGCGCTGACGGTGACGTCTGCAGGAAGTGTGCCTTCCTGCACCGCCGACCAGCCGGCGTTCGGCACAAAGCGTGCCGTGTTCCACCCCGCCTGGGCGAGACGGGCGTCGTAGCTTTCGCCGCCATAGATCTCAGCAGACTCTGTTGCGTCCCGTGCGCCCTGCCAGCTTTTGTCTGAGCGGATGACCTGCTGCGATCCATCCCGCAACGAGATGACCAACTGTGCCCGCAGCATGTCAGGACCAGGGAACTCGCGTACGCCTGCCCAAAGTAAGGGGCTTCCATGCCAGCCGCCCCCCAGCTTCACCGCCAAGGCATTCTGCCCCGCTTTCAGCTGCGCGCTGACGTCATAGGTCTGGTACAGCACACGTTTCCGGAAGTCTGTGAATCCGGGAACCAACTCACTTTCGCCGACACGATTGCCGTTCAGGTAAGCGCGGTAGCTGCCCATCGCGGTGATGTACAGCCGTGCCGACCGCACGCCGCCATGCACGGCAAAGGACTTCCGCAGCAGTGACAGCTCTGTCGACAACCGGTCCGGAGCGGCCTCCAGCTTCTGGCGATCCGAGGCCACATTGACGCGCAACGCGGATAACGGACCAATGACCTGGGCCGGTTCCCAGGGCGCCTCGGGGGTCGGCCGTGTGGTCCATGTGCTGTCGCTCACAATCTCTCGGGAGTGGCCGCCGGCATCGCGCACGGCAAGCACAGCGGCAAAGGCATTCGCTACCGTCGCGGGCTCTTCCGCGCCACGCGCAGTCGTCCGGATCACGAGGTCGTTGTCCCCGGCTTTGCCCGCACCGGCGTGCAACTGAGCACGCACATCTTCGCGGTCAAAGGCGCCCCAATCCTCTTTGTGGCCAGTCTGCAGCCCGTTCACCTCCGCGGTGAACTTGCCTCCCGTCAGGCAATGCAGCACGGCGGACTCGGGCGGCGCGTCCAGGTGCAGGGTGTAGTGGAAGTCTGCTGTCTGGCGAGCTTTGGCATGTTGGGGATCTTCGCCCGGCAGCCACAGCCAGCGGGCCTGCTCCAGGGCGCGCGCCTCGGTTGGGTCCGTGTAGCTGATCCAGCGCGCCGTCCATGCGCCGTCGCCAACCAGCCCGGTCTCCCACCACGCTGCTTCCGTGGAAGCTTCTTCAACACCTTGCTGGTTCCAGGTGCGTACCTTCCAGAAGTACCGCTTTGAAGCAACGAGCGCCGGCCCTTTGTAGGCGATCCCGATGGACTCACCGGAGGCAACACGTCCACTGTCCCAGATGTCCGCCTTATGCGCCGCCAGGAGGGCGGGCGAACTGGCCACTTCGATCCGGTACGCGGCTTGCTTCCAGTTCTTCATCGTGCTGTCGCTGCGCCAGGAAAGTGCGGGGAACGCGGTGTCGATCCCCAAGGGATTTGTACGGGCATCCACACGCAGACCCACAGGGGAAGCGGCCGCGCGAACGCCGCTCGCCACAAGCAGCAGAAACATGAATCGACGCGAAAACGACCAGCTCCGGCTGGAAGCGGTCTCATACGTTTTGCGGCTCCGAGATGCCTCGTGTGAGACCCGCCTCCAAGCGGATTTCAAATCGTTCGCCGAAGCCACACAACGAATCATGAGACCGCTTCCCGTGTTTCGTGTCACATCGTCCATCCGTTCTCCTTGTGCGCAGGGATTTTGTTCATGCCGGAGCCCGACGTTGTTGCTCCGGATTCTACTGGGTCGGTATCGTCTCGCAGCCGTCGCGCGGGGCCTCACAGGCCGACCGGCACCAGCGGTCGATCTGCCTCGCACGGGGTCCCACGCTGTGGACGTACTCTTCTTTCTGCGCACATAAAAAGCGATTCAAAGGTTTCGGGCGCAACGCTACGCCAACGGAAAAACCGCTGTCAAGCCGCTCTGCAACTTATTCCGCTATTGAAAGTAACCCATCTCGGGGTGGTCGGCGTTGAATGGCGTGGGCTGCAAGCGCGAGGCGCACCACGCGGCTTAGCACGATCGATGGGATTCTATTCTGAAGCTCGAAGCCTGGACGGAGAGCGATGGACACTTGGACATCGAGCCAAAGGCGTGACAGGTCTGGCTTCTCTCGGAGAGCTCTGGCCGTTTAGCGCGCGTTGTGAAAACAGGAACGGTCCCAACAGCCTGCAAACGGCG
>CAXTRU010000111.1:2733-9758 GCA_964246665.1 uncultured Acidobacteriaceae bacterium | reverse complement strand
TCCTGAACGCGGGCACGATGCTGGCCGCCAGCGTCGTGCGCACCAGCCGAACTTAACGTCTCCAACCCAAGCGCGCCCTGCCCCGGCGCGGGGCAAATCTCGTCCACGCTGAAGCGCTGATGCAGATGCTCCGTCCGGCCCAGGCGATCAAGCCCGGCGCAGGCCAGCACCAGTGCGTCGGCCTCGCCGGTAGCCCACTTGCGCAGCCGCGTGTCGATGTTGCCGCGCATCTCCACAAACTCAAGATCGGGCCGCAGCGCCAGCAACATAGCCTGCCGCCGTGGGCTGGTGGTCGCCACGCGGCCGCCTGTGGGCAGCATGTGAAGCCCCCAAAACTCCTCGCAGATGAAGGCGTCTCGCGCGTCGGCGCGTGCCGGCACCGCAGCCAGCGTGAAGCGCGGGTCCAGCGTCGTCGGCAGGTCCTTCAGCGAGTGCACCGCGACATCAATACGCCCATCCAGCAGCGCGTCTTCGATCTCCTTGATGAAGATGCCCTTGGCATCCAGCGGCGTCCCGTCGTCAAAGGTGGCCGGAGCGGTGAAGTTTGGGTCCTGCATGCGGTCGCCGGTCGTGCGAATGACTTCGACCTCCACGTTGTGCCCGTGGCGGCGCAGCTCTTCCGCCACATGGTTTGCCTGCCAAAGGGCAAGCTGGGAGCCGCGGGTGCCAAGACGAATCGGTTGGGTACTCATCGTGGATAAGAATACGCCGCCGCTGTGCCGCAGCCTGTGAATGTGGTCTAAGCTTGCCGTCATGCGCGTTCTTCTGCTGGGGGCAAGCGGCATGGTGGGCCAGGGCGTCCTTCGCGAATGCCTGCGCGCAGCAGATGTGGACGAAGTCGTCGCGCCAGTGCGGCAGCCCATCGACATCAAGGATCCCAAGCTCCGTCAGCCCATCCAGCCAGACTTCTACCACTGGGACGACGTCGATCTCCGCGGCTTCGACGCCTGCTTCTTCTGCCTCGGTGTTTCCGCCGTGGGCAAGACTGAAGCCGAGTACCGCCACGTCACCTACGACCTCACGCTGGCTCTCGCGCAGGCGCTGCTTGCTGCATCACCACAGGCGGCCTTTGTCTATGTTTCCGGCACGGGCACCGACGCGAACGGCCGCGCCATGTGGGCCCGCGTCAAAGGCCAGACCGAAGACGCGCTTCTCAGCCTGCCCTTCCGCGCGGTGTTCTGCTTTCGGCCCGGCTACATCCAGCCACTCGGGGGCATTCGCTCCAAGGTGGGCTGGTACCAGCGGATATACGATGTCGTCGGCTGGGCGTACCCGCTGCTGCGGCGTTTCTCAGGGTTGATCACCAGCACCGAGCAAGTCGGGCTGGCCATGCTGCAGGTAGCCCATGACTGGCATCAGCATGTGATCGACACGGCTGCCATCAATGACGCTGCCACATCACGCCGCCACGCCCTCACAGCACAAAACACCCCGCGCCGGTAGACGCGGGGTGCTGTACATCCAGTGTTGTGCTGAGTTCTAGCGGCTGCCCTTCTTTGCGGCAGACTTCTTGCCGGCAACCTTCTTCGCGGCCACCTTCTTGCCGGGCACCTTCTTGACTGCTGCCTTCTTACCAGCCGACTTCTTCTCGGCGGCTTTCTTGGCAGCGCCCTTCAGCGCGGTCTTCTTGCCGGCAGACTTCTTGCTCGGGACCGTCTTAGCCGACGCCTTCAGCGAGACCTTCTTGGCGGCTGTTTTCTTTGCGGCGCCCTTGGAAGCGGTCTTGGCCGCACCCTTGCTTGCCGTCTTGGTTGCACCCTTGCTCGCTGTCTTGGAGCTCAACTTCGACGCTGTCTTCGCCGTCGACTTCGTCCCTGCCGACTTTGTCGCGCCCTTGCTGGCAGCCTTGCCGCTCCCCTTCTTTGCGGAGCTTTTCTTCCGCGCCGTCTTCGCGAGCAACTGCTTGCCTTCAGGGGAGTCCGGCTCCGGGTAGATCAGCTTGTTGAAGTTCGACTGTTCGCCCTCAGCCGTCTCCTCTTGGTACAGCAGCTCCAAACCACTCTCGTCGAACTTCGCGAAGAAGTCGTCCCAGCTGATCTCCTTGAGTGCGTCGTCGTTTGCGTTGGGAGCGTCGGGGAACTCGAGCCGCAGGATGCCAGGGGCACCTTCGGTCTCTGTGCTGGCCACTTCGGCTGGCTTGCCACCGCGCTTTTCTGCCCATTCACGGATGAAGTCGTGATCTCGTGTCGTGTTCGATGCCATAGTCCCTGACCTTGCCTGTATGTGAAGTGTGAGCCGTCTTGGCTTGGGATGAGAGATCATCGCACAGCGCTGTCTCCGCATGCACTCTTTTTTGTGCGCGTGTGATTTCAGAGTGCAGAAGCGGATACGCTCTGCAGTGTGTCGCGGCGGAGAGACGAAGCAACTACCAACGCAAAGGTCGCCAAGAACGCGAAGGGACGCCACGGATTCCGTTGCGAAATTTGGCGTTCTTGGCGTTCATTGCGTTGGTCTTTTCGAATCGATGGCTACTGATCACTTTCGGGTTTCACCCGCAAGGCCGCAATCTGCGGGTGCAGCAGCTTCGCCGTCAGCGAGCGCGTCAACGCGTCCACCGCCGCCTGCTGCTCCGGCGACAACTGCATGCGCGCCAGCGACCGCGCCAGCTCCGCTTGCCGCACCCCCTCAGCCTCAGCCATCAGCAGCTTGATCGCCTCGGTCGTAGGCGCCTGCGCCAGGCGCTCGGTATAACGCCGCACCTCGGACAGCACAATGCGCTCGGCGGCCTCGGCCTCACGCGTGCGCCCGGCACGATTGCCCTGCGCTACCTGCTGCAGGTCATCGATGTCGTAGACGAAACAGCCTTCAACGCTGTTGACCTCGGGCGCCACGTCACGCGGCACGGCAATGTCGATGAAGAACACCGGCCGGTTGCGCCGCCGCGCCAGCAGCGCCCGTGCCTGCGCCGGCACAAACACCTGCCCCGCGCCCGTAGAGGTGATGATGATGTCTGCCCGGTGCGCTTCGGCGTGCAGCTGCTCAAACGGGATGACGCCGGTGGTGATGGCCGGCGTGCGCAGATTATCGGCGATGCGCTCGGCACGGCTTTCCGTGCGGTTAGACACCAGCAGCGTCGTGGCGCCTTGCTGAATCAGGTGCCGCGCCGCCAGGTCGCTCATCTTGCCCGCGCCCACCAGCAGCACGGTCTTGCCCTGCAGCGTGCCGAAGATCTTGCGCGCCAGGTCCGCCGCCACCGAGGCCACCGACACCGTCGTCGTCCCGATCTGCGTTTCGGTGCGAACCCGCTTGGCCACGCTGAACGCACGCTGCAGCAGCGGGTCCAGCGTTGTCTTCACCGCGCCCACCTCACGCGCCACGGCAAACGACTGCTTCACCTGCCCCAAAATCTGCGATTCACCCACAACCATCGAGTCCAGCGAGCACGCCACGCGAAAAAGGTGCCGCACCGCCTCGCTGCCATGGTGCTGGTACACATGCGGCGCTACCTCGGCGGAGCGAAGATGGAGGTAGTGCTCCAGAAAACCCATCGGCGTGGCCGCGGGCTCATGCACGGTCAGCAGCTCGACCCGGTTGCACGTGGAAAGAATCAGCCCTTCATGGATGCCCGGCTCGTGGACCAGCGTGCGCGTAGCCTCGGCCAGCCGGTCCGTCGGGATCGCCAGCCGCTCGCGCACGGACAGCGGCGCCGTGGTGTGGTTCACCCCGACCAGCAGCAACGAATTGGCTTTAACGGCTGCGCTCATGGGGCCTTGAACCGGTGCACCGCGGAAAGCTGGTTGGCAGCCCACACCGCAAGCACAAAAAAGAGCGCCATGCTTGAGAGATACACCGCCCGCCGGCCGCGCAACCCGGATTGCTTGCGGATGAAGATCATCAGCACGTAGGCGACCCACAACAGCACGGAGAGCAGCACCTTGGGGTCCGCGAAGAACACCGGCCCTACCGTCTGCAGGGCCACGACGGAGCCAATCAACAACCCCGCCGTCATGCACGGCAGGCCCCACAGCAAGGCCTTGAGCGCGATCGCGTCCGTGGTTTCCAGTGGCGGCAACCAGCTCTTGCCCTGGGGCAAGCGCTTCTGTTTCAGCCCACGCTCCTGCACCAGGTACAACACGCTGGCCAACAGCGAAACCAGCAACGCCGCGTACGCCGCCAGCAACAACGCGACGTGCAGAAACAACCACCAGCCCGACCCAAGGTACGGGTACGAAATCATCTCCGCGCCGGGCCGAAACGCCGGCGCCAACGACACCAGTACCGCCACGGGTAGCAGAAAGATGCCGAACGCCACGGTCTTGTAGCGCACGGCGAGGCCGAGAAAGGCTGCGGTCAACAACAGACCAAGAAGGCTTAGCGACTCGTGAGTGTCGACCGGGAGTGCATGATGGGCCGCGGTCAGCGTCTCTACCAGCGCGACGAAGTGAAAGAACACCCCACCCGTCGCCGCAGGCATCGCCAGGTAGCGCCATCGCGGGCGGTTGTACAGCGCCGCCGGCAGTACCGCGAGCGCGGCAATGGCGTACAACAACACCGCGACTCGGAGCCAAAGCAGGGGCATACGTGGGGAAACACGCCCATTTCAGGGCACACCCAGTATAGATGTCGCAGCGGCCCGAAGGTCGCCGTCAGCCTGCAGCGAGGCTTTGCTCCAGAAACGCCTTCAACCGTCCTTCGATCAAACTTTCACGCAGCAGAAACGGCTTTTCCAGGATGGTGATCCGCAGCCGGTCTTCGGCATGCTCATACTTCGCCGTAATGCCGTCCTTGGATAGCGTCCCAGAGGGCCCGGAGAGCTGGATGCCATTGGACGCTAAACGGCGGGTGGCAGCGGCAAACTGGGCATCGGTCATCGGCACTTCGATCATGCACGGAGTGTACCCCGCACCCCGACCTGTGCGCTTGCTGAGCACCGCGTCGCCCTGATCAGAACGGAGGCAGGCCGACCAGGTGCGTATTGGCCGCGGCAAACGCAAGCATCGTGCGCACAGCCGTGCGGTCGGCTTCGCCGCGGAAGGCAAACGACATACCAGCCTGGTTGTCGTGCAGGCGAGCCACACGCGCCGGCAGCGTATACGCGCTCTCGCCGAAGTGCAGCCGCAGTTCGCCTTGCGTCCAAAGCTCCGGCGGCGCCGCAAAGGATGCAAGTAAGCCGGATTCGCTGATGTTTAGGCAATGCCCGTGCAAGGTCTCGCCATCTGCCTGGAACTCCAGGGGAAAACTGAGATCCAGTCGAGCTGCACGATCTTTGAAACCAGCCATGGAGGACCCCCGGGCCGGAAACGCAGCCGCCTGCTCACCCTACCACGCACGCAGGCAGTGGCCGCTGCCCTGTTTTGCTCCATGCCGCCCGAAAGCCCACAGGCCACCACACGCTATTCTGGGCGATGTCACTTACCGCATGGCATCCACCACCAATCCGGGCCCAGAAAGCAACGTCACCCCCGCCATGCGGCAGTATTTTGCCGCCAAGCAGACCCATCCGGACGCGCTGCTCTTCTTCCGCATGGGCGACTTTTACGAGCTTTTCTACGACGACGCCCTGGTCGCCGCGCGCGAGCTTCAGCTCACCCTCACCGCGCGCGACAAGCACAAGTCTGTGCCCATGTGCGGCGTGCCCTTCCACGCCGGTGCCGCTTACCTGCAACGCCTGCTGCGCAAGGGCTACAAGGTGGCGCTGTGCGAGCAGATGGAAGATCCCAAGTTCGCCAAGGGCGTCGTCAAGCGCGAGGTCACGCGCGTCCTCACCCCTGGCACGGCACTGGATGCCGCGCTGGATCCCGGCCAAAGCCAGTGGCTGGCCGCCGTGGCCGCGGTTGGCTCCGGCCCCAACGCCTGCATCGGTGTGGCGTCCATCGATCTTTCCACCGGCGACATGCGCGCCACCGAGTTCAACGGCTCCATCGCCTGGCCGCTCGCGCTCGATGAGCTCGCCCGCATGCGCCCGGCGGAAACGCTGCTGGCGCGCGGCAGTACTTTTGGCGTCGGTGGCAAAGCGCGGATTCCCTTCGGGAACGACAATAAGGAGAAGGAAGCCGAGCCGGAGCAGGAGGCGCTTCCTGACCTCACCGGCGCAAAAACCGAGCTGGACGACTGGGTCCTCACCGCCGACTACGCCCTTCCACTGTTGCGCCAGGGCCTGCGCGTGCACTCGCTGGACGGCATGGGTCTGGGCGGCCACACCGCGGCGGCAGTGGCGGCGGGAGCCATCGTTCATTATCTCCGCGCCACCAAACAGGGCGCACTGGAACACCTCGACACCGTCCGCTTTTACGAGCATCGCGACTGCCTTGAGCTGGACGCCGTCAGCATCCGCAACCTGGAACTCGTGGAGCCGATCTTCTCCGGCGAAGGCACCGAAAGCACGCTGCTGCACACGCTCGACGCCTGCTGCACGCCCATGGGCAAGCGCCTGCTGCGCGCCCAACTGTTGCGTCCACTGAGCGATCTTGCCGCCATCAACGCGCGGCTGGACGCAGTGGCTATTGCTGCCGGCGACATCCGCCGCCGCGAAGGCGTGCGCCGCAGCATGTCCGGCGTGCTTGACCTTGAACGCCTGCTCGGGCGCATCTCGCTGGACTCCGCCGGGCCACGCGACCTTTGCGCCCTGGGCGCCACGTTGCGTTGCTTGCCCGCCCTGCGCTCCGCAGTAACGGAGCTGGCCGAGCGCTTCGGCCGCTGGGCGGAGCTCGCCGCTTTCGACGTCCTCGCCGATCTGCATGAGCTCATTACACGCACGCTGGCCGACGAGCCACCAGTCACCCTCACCGACGGCGGCGTCATTCGCCAGGGGCTCGACCCCGAACTCGACGAGCTGCGCGACCTGTCCACCACCGGTCGCCAGCGCATTGCCGCCATCGAAGAACGCGAACGCGAACGCACTGGCATCAGCTCACTTAAAGTGCGCTTCAACTCCGTCTTCGGCTACTACCTCGAAGTCACGCGCGCCAACCTGAAGGCCGTTCCGCCCGACTATGAGCGCAAACAAACGCTCGTCAACGCCGAGCGCTTCACCACGCCCGAGCTCAAAGAGCTTGAAACCAAGATCCTCACCGCCCCGGCGCGTT
>CAXTRU010000111.1:0-2714 GCA_964246665.1 uncultured Acidobacteriaceae bacterium | reverse complement strand
GGGAGAGATCGAGCGCCGGCTCTTCGCCGAACTTCGCCGCCAGCTGCTCACCGAAGCGCCGCGCGTGCGCGAAACGGCTCGCGGCATCGCCGAGATCGACCTGCTCGCCAACTTCGCTCACCTCGCCGCGCTCCGCGGATGGGCCCGCCCCAGCGTCGATGCGAGCGCCACGCTGGAGGTCATCGCCGGCCGCCACCCCGTGGTGGAACGCCGCCTTGAAGAGTCGGGCACCGGCCGCTTCGTGCCCAACTCGCTTAGCCTTTGCGGCTCCGTGGAAGGCGCACAGGACGACTCGCATCCTTCGCTGCTCTTGATCACCGGGCCAAATAAGGGCGGCAAGTCCCCCTTTCTTCGTCAGGCCGCGCTGCTCACCATCCTCGCGCAATGCGGCAGCTTCGTGCCCGCCGAGCGCATGCGTCTCGGCCTGGTCGACCGCATCTACACGCGCATCGGCGCGGCGGACAACGTCGCCCGTGGACGCTCCACCTTTATGGTCGAGATGACCGAGACCGCGGCTATCCTCAACACCGCCACCGCGCGCTCACTTGTGTTGCTGGACGAGATGGGCCGCGGCACGGCCACCTATGACGGCCTGTCGCTCGCCTGGTCCACGGTCGAGCACCTCCACGACCGCATCGGCGCGCGCACGCTGTTTGCGACGCACTACCACGAGCTCACGCTGCTGGCCGACCGCCTGCCGCACATGCGTAACGCCCGCGTCACGGTGCGCGAGCGCGACGGCGGCATCGTTTTTCTGCACACGGTAGAAGCCGGCGCCGCCAGCAAGAGCTATGGCATTGAGGTGGCGCGGCTGGCTGGTTTACCCGCCGCTGTTATTGATCGTGCCCGAGAGGTGTTGCGGGTGCATGAACGCGCTGAGGCGCAGGGCGTTCGGGAAGCCGCGCCGCCGCCCCCAGACCGCTCGCCTGCCCTGCAGATGACCATGTTCACGCCGCTTTCGCAACGCATTGTGGACCGTGTCGCGTCGCTCGATCTTGACGGTCTTACGCCGCGCGAAGCCCTTTCTTTGCTGGGCGAGCTGCAGCGTGAACTTGCCGGGGAAACCGCGTAGGCGGCGCGCCCTTCCTCAGCAAACGGCTGTCGCCAATGACCGACACCTGTGGGGTCTTGCTGACACAAATTCTCTTTGACCGCCATACAACCTCGGTGTAAGCTCACGACAAACAAACAGCTCCCTTTTGTCCCGTTCTAAGCACCGCCAATCTTTCCTGATTTGAGGCTTTTGCCATGCGCTCTGCCCGCATCTTCGTCGCCGTGTCTCTTTTCTGCTGTTCGGCTGCTATGAGGGCCGTTACCTCTCGTTCGCTGGATCCGAATTACGCCAACATCACGGTCACACCCACCAACTTCAGCTTCGGGGCATGCCCTACCGGCGACGACGCCTACCTGGACGCCAGCAACGGCAACGCGCCGATCGTCGCCTCCGGGTGCTATGGGTACGTCAACCACACCGGCTCCACCATCAGCTCGATCGAGATCAGCTTTGCGGATAACGCCACGGTGCAAGCCGATCAGGCGAAGTATCAATACCCGGACGGCGCCGAAACCGATGACTTCGCCACCGCCACCTTCTCGCTCGCCAACGGTGTCTACACCTTCGACTTCTTCGGCGGCCCCGGCATCGCGGAGTCCGGCACCTTTGTCCTGGATGAGGACGGCATTCCGTATCAGGACGTGCCGACGGTGACCATCAGCTACACCAATGCAACCACCGGCGTGACCCCCGAACCCGCGTCTCTCGCTCTGTTCGCAACGGGTATGATGGGGCTCGGTGGCGGCTACCTTCGCCGCCGACGCTCGTAAACGTCGCTCGGCCGGTCTGCAGCTTTCCGGAAGGAAGTACCCGCGCACCATGAAGCAGACGTTTTGCTCCATAGTCTGCCTGGCCCTGTTGGTGGGGTGTTGGCCGTCTGCCCGAGCCTCCGCACCGGCCTCGGTGCCCAATGCTGCCGGACCCGTCTCTGTCATCCTTGGCAACTCCGCCATGGACCTCTTCGGTCCATGGCGTTTCCATACCGGGGACGACCCGGCGTGGGCACAACCCGGCTTTGACGACAGCCCCTGGGAGAGCGTCGATCTCCACGCACCCGACGATCCACCCAACCCGCCGCTGGGCGCAAGCGGCTTCGCCCCGGGCTGGACCGCACTGGGCCACCCCCACTACTCCGGCTATGCGTGGTACCGCATTCACCTGGAGCTCAAAGACAGTCAGGATCGGCTGGCCCTGAAGATGCCCGACAGCTTCGACGATGCCTACCAGGTATTCGTCAATGGGCAGCCCATCGGGGAGTTCGGCCATTTCGGCAGCCGCCGCGCGTGGGCCTACCTTTCGCAGCCGCGGGGCTTTCCGTTTCCGCGTGGTGTGCACGGCGGCCCCGTGGTCATCGCGATCCGCATGTGGATGAACAGTGCCACCCGGTTTTCCGGCCCGGATGCCGGCGGTCTGCATGGCCCGCCCATGATCGGCACGGCGGCCACCATCGCCGACCAGGTCACGCTGGACTGGACCGCCATCGATCATCAGCTCGGCAGTATCGGGGTCGTGGAACTGCTTGTTCTTCTGTTGGCCCTGGCCATCGCGGCCACCCACTACGCGCTGGACCGTACGGATAAGGCGTATCTTTGGCTGGCGCTGGTCTCATTAGCCACGTTGCTCAGCAACCTGGTGCTGCAGCTTGGCAACTACACCACTC
>CAXTRU010000110.1:0-9767 GCA_964246665.1 uncultured Acidobacteriaceae bacterium | reverse complement strand
ATGAAGATCGCCGGCGACATCTGCATCTACTCGAATCAGTCCATCGTGATTGAAGAGCTCAAGGCGGGTGCGTGATGGCCATCTACCTTCCCGGCACCGCTGAAGACCAACCTCTCTCGCTCGATGAGATGACACCGCGTGAGATCGTCGCGGAGCTCGACAAATTTGTTGTGGGCCAGGCCGCGGCCAAGCGCGCGGTCGCCGTTGCCCTGCGCAATCGCACTCGCCGTCAACGGCTTACGCCGGATCTGGCCGAAGAGGTCATGCCGAAGAACATCCTGATGATCGGCTCTACAGGTGTGGGCAAGACGGAGATTGCACGCCGCCTCGCCAAGCTGACGCGATCGCCATTTTTGAAAGTGGAAGCTTCGAAGTTCACCGAGGTTGGCTACGTGGGCCGCGATGTCGAATCGATGGTGCGTGATCTGGTCGAGATCGCCATCGATGAGACCCGCGAAGAAAAGCTGGAAGAGATCGAAGACCGTGCTGAAGCAGCCGCCGAGGATCGTCTTCTTGATCTGCTGCTGGCGCAAGGCAACACCGCGGCGCCAGCCTTCGAGATGCGGCCCCGGCCTGAAAACAATCTGCCGCCGGGCACAGAGGTCACCGTACCTGCTCGCGAACACCTAAGCCCGGAGTCACTGACGCCCAACGGTGAGCCCGTCAACCTGATCGTGCTCACGAAGGACGACACCGAGCGCCAGCGTGAACGCGAGCGGCTGCGGCAACAGTTCCGCGAAGGTCGTCTGGACGATCGCATGGTCGAACTGGAAACCCGCGACCGCGCCCAGCCCACCGTCGAGGTCATCTCTAACGGCCAGGATGAGTCCGAGGCCTCCGGCATCAAGGACATGCTGACCAACATGTTGGGCGGCCGCACGCGCAAACGCCCCATGAAGGTCGTCGATGCCTTCGATTACCTGGTGCAGGAAGAAGAAGCGCGCCTGCTGGACATGGACGCGATCACACGTACGGCTGTGGAGCGTGTGGAAGACTCAGGCATCGTCTTCTTGGATGAGATCGACAAGATCGCCGGCCGGGAAGGCGGCCATGGACCCGACATCAGCCGCGAAGGCGTGCAGCGCGATATCTTGCCCATCGTGGAAGGCACAACCGTCAACACCAAGTACGGCTTCGTCGCCACCGACCACATCCTGTTCATCGCCGCCGGTGCGTTCCACGTCTCTAAACCCAGCGATCTCATCCCGGAATTGCAGGGCCGGTTTCCGATTCGCGTCGAGTTGAAGCCGCTTACCGTTGACGACTTTCTGCGCATCCTTACGGAGCCGCGCGCGTCGCTGGTGAAGCAATCTGTGGCTCTGCTGGAAACCGAAGGCGTGTCGCTCGAGTTCACGCCCGAGGCGCTTGCGGAGATGGCGCGCTTTGCCTTTGAAGTGAACGAAACCACAGAAAACATCGGCGCGCGCAGGCTGCACACCATCATGGAGCGAGTGTTGGACGAGATCAGCTTCCAGGCGCCGGATCTTGTGCGCGCCGCTCGGCAAGCAGGTGAAGGCGCAACACCGCCGGCCGAGAACGTGCCGGCGCTCCTGCCTCGAACCTCCGGCGATGGGCCGGAGTTCACATTGTGTGTCGATAAGCCGTACGTGCAGCAGCAGGTCGCCTCCATCGTGCAGAACCAGGACCTTAGCCGATACATCCTGTAACGCTTGGTTGTGCACCAAGTAGAAGAGCATGCATCAAGAACGCTTGTGGGGTCCTTGCAATTTGACACGTGTGCTCGCGTGACTCGCGCAGGCATCCCGCTTCGCTTGCTGACCTATACTGAACGCACCTTTCAGCCCGGAGCTTGCCTTGCCTCGCACAGTTGGCCGCAAATTCTTATGGGCCTATGCGCTCCTGATGCTGCTCGCCGCATATGGCTATGCGCGCTTCGATCTTTACATGATGGATGGCGATGGCACGGCCTTCCTAGACATCGCACAAGACCTGACCACGCATCGCGCGGCCCTGGCCATCAACGGCTACTGGAACCCAGGCTATCCCGCACTGCTTGCGGTTGCTGAAACGCTGGCGCATCCCTCGCTGTGGGGAGAGCTGGCGATGGTGCGCTTTGTCAACGTCGTGATCTTCGCGATGGCCATGGCGGCGAGCGTGTTCTTCACGACGGGCCTCACTCGATTGCGAGCCCATAGTGTCGAAGGCGATGCGATGCCCGCGGTGCCGGACGCGGCGCTGCATCTGCTGGGCCTGGCGTTGCTGGTGATGAGCATGGGGCGGGAGCTGCCGATTGCCGCACCCAGGGCCGATACGCTGTTGCTGGCACTGCTGCTGCTGGCCGCCGGTTGTCTTCTGCGCATTTTGGAGGGCGCGAGCGTTCTGCTCTACGCAGGCCTCGGGGTCGCGCTGGGCTGTGCGTACCTGACCAAGTCGTTTGCGTTTCTTCCCTCGGCTGCCCTGTTGCTTGGCTTGTTTGTGCGCGCGATACGCCGTGGTTCCAGCGAACGCACACGTGCTCTCGGCGGTACAGCGCTTGCTGCTGCGCTCTTCGCCTGCATCGCAGGGCCATACATTGGCGCAATCTCGCATCAGCTTGGACACCTGACGACAGGTGATTCTGCGCGGCTGAACTACGCCTTCTTCATCGACATGACGCCGCGCTGGCACGAGTGGTACCACCACGATCTCGGTCATGCCGGCGGTGTCTTTCTTCATCCTGAAGATGCGCTGAATGCGAACCCACCCGTGTTCAGCTACTTCGCGCACCCCAACGGAACCTTCCCGCTTTGGTTCGATCCGGCATGGTGGACCGCCGGTTTGAAGCCGCATGTCTGGCTGCAAGGGCACGCACTGCGCCTGGCACGCAACGTGGTTGTATTTTTTCGCTACCTGCTAGGGCGGCCGGAGGTTTTTGTCTTGCTCGGCGTCTTACTTGCGTTTGGATCGGCTATGCCACGTCTGCGTCGCAGATCAGAGAGCGATCCTCATACATCATGGTGGGTGCTGGCTCCCCTTGTCTGGGGCGCGCTGATGTTTTTCATCTACCTGCCCATCGACTTACAGGACCGCTATCTCACCGGGCCGTTGCTGCTGGTTATGCTGCCGTTGTTTGCCGGCCTTACGCTTCGTGCGGATAGCGCCGATATTTCGCGCTCAGACTTCACAACAACAAGCTTTCAGCAGTTCTTTCCGGTGTTGGCCGATGCAGCCGTAGTGCTCTTTGCCGGCATCTTCCTCGTGCAAAGCGCAACCTACCTCGCAGATCGCCGCCGCCACATTCCACCGGCGGAACAACGTCACTCAGGCTATGACGCGCAGGTGTTCACGGCTGCGGCTGCCCTAGACAAGCTTGGCTTGCAACCCGGCGACAAGGTCGCCTGCATGGGCGATTTAGCCTGCTACACCGACTTCTACTGGGCACGGCTTGCCGGTACGCAGATCCTTGGTGAAGTGGAAACACCGGGCGAAGCAAACCCGATCACCGTGTGGAACAACGTCCCGGACAAGCACACCGTCACGGATCCACTGGCGCATCTAGGCCTGCGCTACATCGTCAGCTTGTTTCCCAACTCAGCGACCAAACCCGCAGGCTGGATCCAACTCGGCGCGAGCAACTTCTTTGCGTACCCGTTGCAGCAAACGGTGCCACCGTCTACGGCCGCGGCGATCGCGGCATACACGCCCACACCGTAGACGCATCAAGGCTTGCAGCTGCCCTGCTGCACATACGTGCTCTTCACCGCGAGTGCTGCCTCGGCCGTTGCATCGGTTTGACAGGGCAGATACATCATCACGGGTTGGTCGCCCGTACCCGGCATGGGCGCGCCCGGGGCAAAGGCATGCAGTGGGTACGCGGCCTTGAACGCATCGCCGTCGAACAGCCACTTGGGGCTGTAGGTCTCCGGCACGCGGTCCAGGATGATGGCGGTGAAGCGATGATCGCGGATGGCCTGTTGCACCTCGGCCTTTGACGGCGCATCGGGCCGGCCCAATACGGCATCAAACGCGTCCATTTCAGCGTGCATGCCCTTGCCGGCCAGCAGCGTGTCATAGCTATGGTTCACCAGCCACACATCGCCCGGCGTGGCCCGCACATGCTCAATGAAATCCCAACGCAGGCGGGCTGCTTCGCTGGACATGGCGTACGCGCCCGGACGGTACAGGTGCATCGCGATCTGCGCGAAGGCCGCCAGCCAGATCAGCGTTGGCCAGGCAAGCGGAAAAGCCTGTAACGACGCGTCAGGCTGGCCAGCAAAGGACACTTGCGTTAAGCGCGCCAACGCCAGCCCAAACAGCAGGCAAATCCAAGCGTACACCGGCATCAGCGTGTTGTAGTACGACCCCACATGCGCCCGCGCGAACCAGATGCCGAAGACGATCAGCGCGGTCAGGTAGCCGTAGAAGGACGCGCTGCGGCTGCGCCAATTCAACGGCCGCAACACCATGGCAAACACGATCAACCCAAGCGCTACGGCCAACGGTTGCAGAAGGTCATACGGAAGATACGTCTTGGCGTAAAAGGGGGAAAGCCCAAGCTCCTTCACCGACCCAAACACGTAGTAGCTGTACCATCCGCCCGTGGTGTGGTTGAACCACCAGACGCTGGCATAGGCCATGATCGCGAACGACCCAAGCCCAAGCAGCAAGCGGCGCGGACGCTGCCAATCAGCCAGGAAGGCAAGCGCTGCCAGCGGCAAAAAGCTTTGCTTGGTTTGGAATGCAAGCACCCACACCAACGCCGCCAGCACCGGCGATGAGAACCGCATGCAGTAGATCGCAAGCAGAAACAGAAAGAGCGACAGCGAGTCCACGCGCCCAATGTCATACCAGGAGAGCACCAGGCTGTAGAGCATCGCGAACAGCCCCGCGCTGGCCAGCGCCGCTGTGCGGTTGCGCGTTTCGCGATACGTCATTGCGGCCAGCAAAACGCAGCTGCCCAGCGTGGCAAGGATCGACACCATGCGCAACGCGGCATAGCCCACGCCCAAGACCTTTGTCATGGCCGCAGAGCAGTAAAAGAACAGCGGCGAGTACAAAAAAGGCGCCCACTCCAGCGAGGGCCGCACATACACCGGCATGCCGTGGACCACGCGCCACACCGTGGTCATCATGGCCGACTCCATGCGGTCCAGCTCAAACGGATAGTGCAGCCGTTTCAGCGCAACCACCAGAAACATCAACACTGCGAAGACCGAAAGCGCTTCCGTGGCGAGGGTTTGCCAGCGAAGATACCGCGGCCAACGGCCTGCCGCCGCATGGTTTACTGGATCTGTGACGTGCAAGCCTGACCTGCTATCAGCGTGGACGCTGGGTGGAGTCGCAGGGCCAGTATAAAAGGAGCGATGAACGCGTGAAGGACCCGCACCAGGCTCTCACGCCATCACGCACGCAGGCCAATGTGGCCCATTCACTCCATACTGAGCCCACATCAGTTGAGCAACGCTTTACGCGAGCGGCACAGGTCTTCCTGCTGTGCGTCGCCACATGGCTTGTGGTGCTTGGGCTCTTCAATCTTCGTCATCCCAGCGATTGGGCCATGGGCGACTGGCTCATCAACTACACCGGCGGCTTTGTGCGACGCGGGCTTACCGGGCAGCTTGCGCTCGTTCTGCGCAGCGCACACATACCGCTGCTATGGACCATCCTGCTGCTGCAGTGGACCCTGTATGGCGTCGTTCTGCTCAGGGTGAGGCGACTCATTAGCGACCTCCGCTGGAACTGGTGGCGACTCGCGTTGTTTTTCTCGCCGGCGACGCTGGCGTTCGTTCTGCTGGACCCGCCTTTCGCGTTCCGCAAAGACATCCTGTTGTTTGCCCTGCTCGCACTCACGTTGACCGTCGGCGATCGCACGCACGCAGAAGACAAACGCACCTCGTCGTGGATCGTGCCGTCCTTACTGCTCACAGCGGGATGCGCCGTTTGTATCCTGTCGCACGAAGGCCTGATCGTCTTCTTCCCCTACCTCTTCGGCGCTATGTTTCTGGCGTCGCGCAGTGTGCGACGCAGCGTTCAGATCTTCGTGCTCCCAGCGCTAGTCAGTGTCGCCCTGTTCGCCCTTGTGTCGCGTTTTCCGGGTGATGCACAGATCGCCGCAACCGTCTGCCGTTCCATCGGCGGCACACTGACCTCGCCACCGTCGGGCATCTGCGGCGGCGCTGTCGACTACCTTGCGCATGACGCCGCCTATGCCCACCGCGAGGTCCTGCGAGTGATGCTGGCCGGGCACTATTGGCGGCACGTCCCCTGGCTCTTCGTACTGCCGCTCGTGCCTGTGATCATGGGCCTCGGACAGCTCTGGCAAAGTGACCGCGCGGTATCGCAGATGATCATTGCCTTGGCAGCGTTCGCCTGGCTGATGTCGATCTCGATCTTCTACTACGGCACAGACTGGACGCGGTGGATCTACATTCACACCTTCAGCCTGATGCTGTTGCTCCTGTTCGCCGCGGAGCACCACAAGCCTACGACCAATGGCCAGACCTCAGCCCTCTTTGCATCTCGTGGCACGGCAAGGTGGGCGTCCTGGGCGCTGCTGCTCGTCTACTGCTTTGGTTGGGAACTCAGCGTCTACGGACAACGCCCGCTTTACGGCAGCTTTCTGCGGTTCGTCACACACAACTTGGCCCGCGGTCAGCAGTAATGCCTGACACACGGGCCTGATGTTTTCGCTGCAAGAGCAGTAGCATTACGCGGGCGTAAGCTCCGAGACGCGCTTGGCCAGCAGCTCTTCCAGGTGCTCCAGGGCTTCGCTGAAGCCCTCAATGCCTTCCTTCAGCTTGTCATGCGCCATGCGGTTTTCTTCGTGCATCTTCTCGAAGGTCGCCTTATCGATCGTCATTTTTTCGATCGGATCAGAGGACGAGGTTGCCGGATCAAGCTTGCGCTCCAGCGTGCCTTCCTTATCCTGCAGCTCCTGCAGCAGCTTGGGCGAAATCGTTAGCAGGTCGCAACCGGCAAGCTGCTCAATCTCGCCGATGTTGCGAAAGCTGGCGCCCATGATCTGCGTCTTGTACCCAAACTTTTTGTAGTAGTGGTAAATCTCCGTCACGGAATGCACCCCGGGATCCTCTTCCGGCGCATAGTCCTTGCCCGTGTCGTGCTTGTACCAGTCCAGGATGCGGCCCACAAACGGCGAGATCAGCGTCACCTTGGCCTCGGCGCAGGCGATGGCCTGGTGCAGGCCGAACAGCAGCGTCAGGTTGCAGTGGATGCCTTCTTCTTCTAGATCCTTGGCCGCCTGGATACCTTCCCAGGTGGAGGCGATCTTGACCAGCACGCGCTCACGGCCAATCCCGGCCTGATCGTACTGGTGGATGATGTCGCGGGCCTGTTCCTTGGTCTTCTCGCGGTCGAAGCTAAGGCGCGCGTCCACCTCGGTAGACACACGGCCCGGAACGATCTCCAGGATCTTGCGCCCGAAGGCCACAGCCAGTGTTTTGAACGCCGCCGCGGCGACTTCCTTGTCGTCAGCCTTGTCGCCGAGCTTCTCGCGCGCCTGCGTCAGCACGTCGTCCACAATGGACTGGTACTCCGGCATGCCCGCCGCCGTCGCGATCAAGGAAGGATTGGTCGTGGAGTCCGTTGGCTTGAACTGCTTGATGGAGTTGATGTCGCCGGTGTCTGCGACGACCGTCGTCATTGTTTTGAGCTGTTCGAGTAGATTGGCCATGGCAAACTCCTGCGGTGGGCGCGCCGTCCGTCGGCGTCTAGGCTCCCCATTATAGGATGCTTCTGCGACAAACTTGACGCGAAAGCTCCGTGCTCCGAAACCAACGGTAACCACAACACCCGAATCACGGCACCTGGGGTGACCCGGAAACTAAGCTTCCACCGCGCCCTGCCGTGCATCGATCAACCGCTGATAGAGCGCAATCGTCTGCTCAGCGATGGCCGTCCAGGAAAAGTGCGCTTCCACCCGCTTGCGCCCGGCCTGGCCCATGGCCTTGGCCTTGGCCGTGTCGGCGAGCAGCTCCGTCAGGCGCTGGGCCAGATCGCGCGCGAAGCCGGCAGGGTCGGACGGAAACGTTGTCACCGGGTCCTGCGCAAACGGCACCAGGTGCCCGGTCTCACCCTCGACGACCACCTCCAAAATGCCGCCCGTCGCCGACGCCACCACCGGCGCCCCACACGCCATAGCTTCCAAATTGATGATCCCGAACGGCTCATACACGCTGGGGCAGCAGAACACGCCACAGTGCGAATACAGCTGAATGGCCTCCTCCTTGGTCACCATCTGCTCAATCCACACGATGTTGTGGCCCACGCCCAGCGGGTCGCCGGTGGCGATCGCGTGCCCTTCCGGCTGCACGCCCGGCGGGGTATGGATCTCCAAGGCGGCGGGCTGGCTGAACGGCGTCCACTTGCGCACGGCTTCCACCTTGTTGCGCATCTCTTCGGCGATATCAGGGGTATCCGGCGCACCGGCGCAGAGCACCACTTGCGTGCCCGGCGGCAGGTGCTGGATGGCGTCCACCAGATGCGTGACGCCCTTTTGCCGCGTGATGCGGCCCACAAACAACACATACGGCCGTGTCTTGTCGACGCCGTACTTGTCCAATGCGCTGGTTTCGGGGGTCCATTGGTACTGCTGCAGGTCGATGCCGTTGTAGATCACGTGAATGCGCTCGGGGTCCACGTCAGGGTAGGCACGCTGGATGTCCGCCTTGGTGCCGTTGGATACCGCAACAATCGCGTCGGCGTCCAGAATCGCCGTGCGCTCCATCCAGGAGCTCAGCGCGTACCCGGAGCCCAACTGCTCGGCCTTCCACGCACGCAGAGGCTCCAGCGAGTGCGTGGTCAGCACAAACGGCACCCCGTACAGCTTCTTGGCCAGAAAGCCGGCCATGGAGACGTACCAGGTATGCGTGTGCACCACGTCGAGCTTTTCCAGATGCAGCTGCTGCAGCAGGTTTAGCGACAAGGCTTCCAGCGCGCCCTTGAACTTGGCCGTGGTGCCGTCGCTGATCGCGCTCCAGGGCTTCTCGAAGAAGACCTGGAGCCTTGGGTTGGTAGGCTTGGCGTGGCCAGGCATCTCCTCGTGCGCGGGGACATCCCCCCAGGCATGCACCTCCACCTCAATCTGCTTGGCGAGCTCGCGTGAAAGGTACTCCACGTGCACCCCGGCGCCGCCATAGACATAGGGCGGATACTCCCGCGTCATCAAGCCAACCCGCATCCTGTTCATCCTCCGAGTGTTCAGCCCGCTCGCTATGCCGGGTGCGCGCCCTTGCCGGGTACGCCGCCTTCTATGATGCGCGGGAAGCTTTCGCCTCATGCACCCCAGGCTACGCCGCCTGCCCAGAACTGCGGGCTGCACTCTCGCGTACCCTACTCCCAGATGTTGCTCTCCGGTACACTCGGGCCAACCGTCCCGCGATGAAGCACGTCCTGCACAAGTTCGCCTGGTTGCTTGGTCTTCTTGTGGCCTGGGCGGCCCTGCCTGCGCAGACAAAGCCCGCCCAAGCCACGACAGCGCCTCAGATCGGCACAACGGCGGATGCAGACGCCGACACAACGTTCTCCCTGTTGGACGACCGCGAACCGGTTGTGCTGCTTGACGGTCGATGGCGCTTTCAAACCGGGGACGATCCGCGCTGGGCCGACCCGGGCTTCGACGACACGCGTTGGCCGCTGGTGCGGTCCGGCAGCGACTGGGACGAGATCGGCTACCACAACCTGGACGGCACGGCCTGGTACCGCTTCCACGTCATCCTGCCGCCCGGGGAGGAGGACTTCAGCCTTCGCCGGCCTGTGATCTACACCTGCTACCAGGTCTTCGTGAACGGGCAACTGATGCTCACCGAGGG
>CAXTRU010000109.1:0-9782 GCA_964246665.1 uncultured Acidobacteriaceae bacterium | reverse complement strand
GTCATTGGCTGTGTGCGCGTCCGGCAAAGCCGCAAAGTCGCGCAGTGTATGCAGCAGCTTGTCTGCAGCTCGCTCCACCAGCTTGCCGACGATCATCGCTGTGCGGCTTGCCACTGTTGGGCCTGAGTTCGGGACGCGCTGTGTGTCGGGTAGCTGCAGCACGATGTCGTCGTAGGGCAGGTGTAGCGCGTCCGCCGCTACCTGGCAAAGGATCGTGTTCGTCCCTTGCCCGAACTCCGTCGACGAGACCAGCACTTCAACGTTGCCTGTCTCTGCATCAACCGCAAGGCGCACCTCGGAGTTCAAGCGTCGCTCGCCTGAGCCCGTAAAGCCAGCGCCATGCATGAAGCAGGCAAAACCCACACCGCGTTTCACCGCGCTATGCTGGTTCTGTTCAGCGAAGCGCGCGCGCTTATCGTGGTAGCCATGCTCGTCCAAGGCACGCGTCAGCAAGCCCTGCATGTCCACAGGAGACTGCAGCAGTTGTCCGGTCGCGGTGCAGTCGCCCGTGGTGAGGAAGTTCCTTCGGCGCAGCTCCTCGGGCGTCAGGCCGACGAACTGTGCGATGCGATCCATGTGCCGCTCAAGCGCGAACAACGACTGCGGCGCGCCAAAGCCGCGAAAGGCTCCATGCGGCGGGATGTTGGTCGCCATCGCCTTGGAGCGAACCCGCAGATGTGGCCACTTATACGGCCCCGGCGCGTGGATGGTGCCGCGTGATAACACCACCGGCGATAAGGTCGCATACGCTCCACCGTCGATCGCAAACTCGATGGTCCCGCCCAGCAACTTGCCGTCTTTGCTCACGGCCGTGCGATGGCGTGTGCGGGAAGGGTGCCGCTTCGTGGTGGCTGCCATGTCTTCCGCACGGTCGTACACCAGCTTCACCGGATGCCCACACTTCATGGCCAGCAGAGCCGCGTGCGACCCAATGACGGAAGGGAAGTCTTCTTTGCCGCCGAACGCGCCGCCGGTTTCTGTTTGGATGACGCGGCACTTGTCTTCAGGCAAGCCGAAGACCAGCGTCAGCGCATGCACAAGGTAGAACGGGCACTGCATGGAGCCGCGCACGCACACGCTTTCGATGTTGCCGTCCGCATCGCGAAAGCATTCGGCGATGACGCCGTTCGGCTCGATGTACAACTGCTCCTGCGCGCCGGTTGTATACTCGCCTTCCACAATGAAGGCCGCGTGCTCAAACGCCTCTGCGAGTCCGTCCTCGGTCGCCTCGGCTTGGCCCGTGTACATCGTGTAGGTCTTGAAGCAGTTTGCGGAGCCGCCCCAGGGCGCGCCATCCCAGATCACATGCTGCACGTCCTGGTTGGCGACTGCGGCTTCGCTGTCTTCGATGGTGAACACACCCGGTAGCGTGTCGTAGTCGATGTGTATGGCTGCGAGTGCCCGCAGCAGCGCACATTTTTGCGGATGCGCAATCAGCAAAACCGGCTCTTCGGCGTGGTTGACCCACTCGGCAGCTAGGCAAGGGTGGTCTTTGGTCAGGTGGACGATGGTGTTCTCGCCAGGGATGTCGGTCGCGCGCACGATGGCGTACTCCGACCACGTGACGGCAGGGTCGAAGTGAATGGCGCGAATGCGGCCACGTGCGACGGAGGACCGAACCGTGGCCCCATGCCACATGCCTGGCAAGTCGAGGTCGTCCACGTACTGCGCAGCGCCCAGCACCTTGGCCCGCCCCTCCTTGCGGAGAGGCGATGCCCCCAAAACCGGTGCTGTTTGCTCGGTCATGCTGTGACGCGCCTTGTTCGTGCGGGTTTCGGAAGAGAATAGCCGAAACCGCGCCGGGCGTCACTCACCCGCGCTGGCCGTTGCGCCGCGCGGGGAAGGAAGGCGTTAGAAATGCCGCAGCTTCTGTCGCGACGTGTCGTCCATCGTGGGGCGAATGGCTTCAGGCGACGGCACAACCGACGGACGCTCGATGCGTTCGATGGATCGCGTGACAAGGTCGCGCGAACCGAGGCCGACGGCCAGCGAAAGCGCAAACACAATGCCGCCGAACAGAATGCCGAAGGCGAGCTCAACGATGGTGCCGCCGATCCGCAGGTGATCCAGCGCCATGGCGGCCGTAAGCACCAGGACAAGCCACTTCACGCCCAGCGACAATACGCGCGCATACTGCAGCTGCGCGTTCACGGCGCTGATCAGCACCGAGCGCGAAAGAAAGCGTGCGACCAGCCCGCCCACAAACAGCAACAGCACAGCGCCGACAAGATGCGTTAGGTACGGGAGAAAGAAAAGCTCGACCTGCGAGTGCGCCTGATAGGCCGCATCGAAGCCGGTGATGCCGACGGCGACACCGACCACGATGAAGATCCACAGCACGCTGCGCGCCACCAAGGCACTGGGCGAGTGAGCGGGGGACCAGTCGCCGAGCGTCGTCATCGCGCCGGGAAGTTGCCATGAGGACACACGCTCGTCAAAGCGCGCCCGCACCAGGATGGCCCGCAGCAAGGCAGCCAAGCCCCAACCCACAAGGGTGAGCACGATGATAGCCAGGAGAAACACCACCAGGCCGGGAAAAAATGCTGCAAGGACGCCGATGACGCTGTGCGTCGACTGGCGGAGAGCGAGCTCAATCTGTGGTCCCATACGTATTCCTTTCTGCGCAAAGGGCGCCGGGGCGCCGGGCCAGCATGCCGCAACTCACTAGGGGTTGAACCGGTCCGGCCAGCGCCAACGTGAGACGAGGTAGGGCTTTTCCTGCTCAAACGCTGAGGCCGTGCTTTCCAATAAAGCAGCACTGCCCGTGGTACCGTTGCCTTCCCGCAGAAAGCTGGCTACCCAGGCAAGGTATAGCGGCGTCAACGCGCCCAGCAGGTGGCCACGGTTAAGCGTGCGTAGATGAAAAGCCAGCGCGAAGTCGTACACCACGCGCGCCCACAAGCTGGGCTGGAACGAGAAGCTTTCCGGCGTGGTGAGTGAGAGCTTTTTTAACGCCAGCAGCGTTTGCGGCGGAAGCACCAGCGACCAGATCTCGCGAAGGTTGGAAAAGGCCAACCGGAAGCCTTCGACGAGCGACCTGATCTCGTCGGCGCCCTCCGCTTCCAATTGCGCTGCCGAAGGAGTAAACGGGCGGGCGGCAGGCAAAGTGCGCGCACGTTGCCAAAACGTCGCCTTCGTTTCAATGTCCGCAAACAGCGACGAGGTCACTGCCGGAAACAGCACGTTGAGATCTGTCTCCTGTGGCCTGGGCAAGGTGCGCTCACCGGTTTCCGTTTGCCGTACGGAGAAGCCCGCAATAGCCGCTTCAGCGATCGGCCACACCAGACCATCACCTTGTGACCCGGCCCGATGCGCGACCGAGGCGAGCCGGTTGACCATGCGTGGCGAAAGGGCCGCATCGAGCGGCAGCGGAAAGCGTATGTCCACGCCGAACAAGGCCCGTGTCAGGGGGTACAGCAGCGCCGAGTTCACCAGGCCTTCTTCGGGCCCGGTCCGATACCGCGGAACGACCATGTCCACGTTGGCGCTCAGCAGCTGCCGGAGGCTCACGATCGTGTTGGCGCTGAGCGATGTGGCTTCGGTGCCCAGCAGCAGCACGCCCGCCGCGTTGGCGTCGGAAACGAGACGCCACGCAGCAGCATAGTCAGCGGGATTCAGCACCCATTCGCTGGCGGTTCGCTGTACGGGGTACGGCACAAGGCGCGTACCGTTTTCGCCAACCTGCTCCGGCTCGGCTTGCTCCGGCGAGGCAATCAGCAGGGGCTCGTCCACGAACAGCTCACGCAGCTTGCGCACCATGCCCGCAAGGTCGTCGGCGGCCATGGAGGGCAGGCAGATCGCAAAGCTGGGCTGCATGTTCCTTGCCGAGAGTGTACCGTGTGCCTCGCCGGTGTTCTGAACGTCGAGACTGGGAAGTGTAGACATCAGCGCGCCCCCGCATCTTGCGCTTCAGCTGCCGGTGACAGCAGCGTCAGCAAACCTTGCAGCGGAATCGACAACCACGTCGGCCGGTTGTTCAACTCGTACAACAACTCGTAGAACGCCTTCTCCAGCAACAGAGAAGACAGGAGGATGTTGGCTTCCGCCGGTTGCGGCAGAAGCTCGGGCCGTGCCTTCACGGCCTCGGCATACCCTCCAAGATACGCCGCCGAGCTTGCATTTTCCCAAAGCTTTGCCCAGGGCCGCATCGCGTCCAGCGTGTCGGGACGACGCTGTGTGGCGCGCTGCAGGCCGCTTTGGGCCGCATAGCTGAAGCTGCGCAACATGCCGGCAACGTCTCGCAACGGCGACTGCTTGCGACGCCTCTCTTCCAGGGTGCGGGCCGGTTCGCCTTCGAAGTCGACGAGCAGAAAGTCAGATCGTGACCGAAGCGTTTGTCCCAGGTGGTAATCCCCGTGGATGCGGATGCGCTGGCCGAAGTGGGTTGCGTCGCCCTCAAGCCCAGCAAGCAATTGCTCAATGGACGCACTGGCCTGCGCAAGCCGTTGGGCGTCGTCCTGTGTGTCCGCTGGAACCTTGTTCATGGCGGCAGAAAGCGAATCGAGAGCACTGCGGGCCTGGGCCAGGATGCGCTCCCGCTCCGCTGCTAAATCATGGTCGTTGAAGTTTTCTGCGGAGAACGCTTGGTTCTCCGTCGGTGTTGCGAGAGCCACGTGCAACTCACCCGTGCGCCGGCCCAGCAGATGTGCCGCATCAAGGAAGAGCCCTGCATGCTCGCGCGCCTCTGCGGGGATCTCGTTGCCTTCACCCAAATGCGCGGGCTTTCCCGTGGTGGCGGGTGCCGGGCAGTTTGCGACCGATTCGAAGTAGCGCGCCAGCTCTTCCAGCGTCCACTCCCAGCCATCGCCCTCGTTGGGGGCAAACACCTGAAGAAAGGCCAGTGTGGTTCCGTCATCGGTGCGATGCAGGTCGCCGAGGTACGCCGGGATGTTGGCGTAGTGCGCCACTTCAGTAAGGAAACGCGTGATCTCCACATCGGGGTTTTCGCCCACACGCAGACGCCGGAACAGCTTCAAGATCGCCTGATCGCCGATGATGATGCTGGTGTTGGACTGTTCCGCCGAGCCCACGCGCGATGGCAGCTCCAGAAGCTCCCGGCCGTCAAGCGTCTTTGCCTTGGTCGCGGCAAACGAGGCAGCCGACGAACCAAGCTCTAAGGCGATCTCCGCCCCCTTCACGATCAGCTGCAACAGCGCGGTGCGAAACTCCGCACTGGCCGTCGCGTCGTATAGGGTCACCGGCCCACCCTCACGATTGACGGTAGCGATCACCGCTGTTGGCGCCTTTTCGCGAAGGGTTTCAGCCTCGCCATCGGTGGCCATCGCCAGCGGCAATTGGTACAGGTCGGACGTGCCATCCTCATAGAGAATGTTGATGGCCGAAAGGGCGGCGCTGGTCCCAGGAATGGGTGTGACGCTTGCCAACTGCGTCGAGCGAATGGTGCGCGACTTGCCCCCGAACCAGCGGCGTTGCGCGATGTAGTTGGGCAGCACCTGTTCCAGCAGCGCCTGGCTGCTCTCGTTCAACAGCGTGCCGAGACTGCCCATGGGCATGGCTGTTGCTTGCACGGCGCGCTCGGCCAGCGCGATGGCGGGTTCTTCGACCACGGGAGCCTCCGAAACGGGCGCACCTTCCTGCAATTCCAGCCATAAAAAGCTGTAGGGCGCCAGCGTGAGTGCGTAGGGTGTTTTGTCCACGGTGGGGAAGGGCACATAGCCCAGCATCTCCACCGGTTGCCGGCCCACATACTTGCTCAGGTCAAGCTGCACGGGTTGCGCGAAGCGAGACAGGTTGGCGACACAGAGGATGGTTTCGCAGTGCCCATCGTCAAACTCATAGCTGCGGATGTACGCAAGGATTTTTCGATTGGAAGGATGAAGGAAGTGCAGCGAACCGCGACCAAAGACGCGGAACAGCTTGCGCAGCGCGATCATGTTGCGCGTCCAGTGCAGCAAGCTGGAGGGATCGCCCTGCTGCGCCTCGACGTTGATGGCCTGGTAGCCCCAAACGGGGTCCATAATGACGGGGAAGTAGAGCTTGGCGGGCACGGCTTTGCTGAAGCCAGCGTTGCGGTCGGAGTTCCACTGCATGGGCGTGCGCACGCCGTTGCGGTCGCCAAGATAGATGTTGTCGCCCATGCCGATCTCGTCGCCGTAGTACATGATCGGCGTGCCGGGGAAGCTGAAGAGCAGGGAATTCAGCAGCTCAATGCGGCGGCGATTGTTGTCGAGCAGCGGAGCCAGCCTGCGCCGGATGCCGACGTTGATGCGCATGCGTGGGTCGGCCGAGTAGGCCATGTACATGTAATCGCGCTCTTCATCGGTCACCATCTCAAGCGTCAGCTCGTCATGATTGCGCAGGAACAGACCCCACTGGCAGTTCGGCGGGATGTCCGGCGTTTGCGCCATGATGTCGGTAATGGGCAAACGGTCTTCCTGCCGCACCGCCATGTAAATGCGCGGCATCAGCGGGAAGTGGAAGGCCATGTGGCACTCGTCGTCGTCGCCGAAGTAGGGTCGCACATCTTCGGGCCACATATTGGCTTCGGCGAGGATGAGGCGATTCTCGTACTCGTCGTCGATGACTTCACGGATGGCTTTGATTCTGTCGTGCGTTTCCGGCACATTTTCGCAACTGGTGCCATCACGCTCCACGAGGTAGGGGATGGCATCGAGCCGAAGCCCGTCGACGCCCATGTCCATCCAGAAGCGCATCGCGTTCAGCACTTCTTCCATTACGCGCGGGTTGTCGAAGTTCAAGTCGGGCTGGTGCGAAAAGAAGCGGTGCCAATAGTACTGCTGCGCCAATTCGTCCCAGGTCCAGTTGGACTTTTCGGTGTCCGTAAAGATGATGCGCACACCGTCGTAGAGCTTGTCGGTGTCGCTCCACACGTACATCTCGCGTTCGGGTGAGCCCTTGGGTGCCTTGCGCGCGGCCTGGAACCAGGGGTGCTGATCGGAGCTGTGATTGATGACGAGCTCAATCATCACCTGCATGTTGCGCGCATGGGCCGCGTCCAAAAACTCCTGGAAGTCGTCGATCGTTCCGTAGCTCGGGTTCACATCCAGGTAGTTGGCAATATCGTAGCCATCGTCCTTCAACGGTGAAGGGAAGAACGGCAGCAGCCACAGACACGTCACGCCTAGATCCTGGAGGTAGTCCAGCTTGGAGATCAGCCCTTGGAAGTCGCCGATACCATCACCGTTTGAGTCGGCAAATGCGCGAACGTGCAACTCATAGATGATCGCGTCCTTGTACCAAAGTGGATCGCTAACGCTGGACTGCTTTTTCACGGGCAAACTCATCCTTGTCCTCCTACGATGCGCGCTGGGCAGGGCGTGTTTGATCATCGGCGCACAAGTTGGCACCTATACTCAGGGCAAGAGGTATGCGCGAAGCTCTCGAAGCCCTGAATCGACTGGTATGGAACGGCACCCTCGTGCAGTACGCGATTGGCGGAGCCGTCGCAGCAGCGTTCTACATTGAAGCCGTGCAGACGGAGGATGTCGATGCGTTCATCTTTCTTCCACCCTCGCCGTCGGGCCTGGTACTGCTCTCGCCGATCTATACGGAACTTATCGCCCTCGGCGGCGTTGTGGAACATGAACATGTGCGATTCGGCGAATGGCCTCTGCAGATCCTTACGGATGCGAGTGACCTCGTCGCCGAGGCGATCCGTAAGGCACGCGAGGTCACCTTCGAAGGCGTGCCTACTCGTGTATTTCGGGCTGAGCACCTTTGCGCGATTGCTTTGCAAACTGGAAGGACGAAAGATTTGTTGCGAGTAGCCTTATTCTTAGAACAAGAAAAAGTCGATCGTAATGAGCTGCTATGTCTCATTCAAATTTACGGATTGCAAACATCTGCGCTCAAGTTACCCGTCCCACTTCGACCGGAGAATGCCCCATGAAGTCCGACCCGGAAAAGACCGCCCACAACGCCCGATCCGCGCAGCAGATGCACACCTTTCTCCAAGCGAAGACCTGGGAAGAAAAGGTTCGCTCCATGGAGCGAATGAGGGCAGCAACGCGCGAGGCCCGCAAAGCCATGGCTCGCACCCTGGAGGCGGAGTCAGCTTCAAAGACTAGGGAGTGACCGGCTCCCCAAGGGTCTCCGGCAACGCCGCGGGTACCACGCCCACCACCCGTAGCACGTGCGCGGGCAACTCCGGCTTCAGGGCCACGTAGCTCCACTCCTTCCAGGTCCAACGCGACCCGGTGAGCAGGTCTTCGACCTCGAATGTCGCGCCCCACGGCACGCCTAACCAGTCCAGCCGCAGCTGCAGCCATGCGGTTTGCTGATCCGTGGGGTCCAGGTTTACGACGACCAGAATCGTGTTCAGGCCGTCCTCACTCGACTTCGAATAGCAAAGGATCTGCTCATTCTCGGCCTTGTGGAAGTGCAGCCGCTCGTTGCGCTGCAGCGCCACGTTGTCACGACGAATTTTGTTCAGTTCCGTGATGACCGGTGCGATGGAGATCGGGTCACTGCGGTCCCAGGCGCGAATCTGATATTTTTCGCTGTCCAAGTACTCTTCTGAGCCTTTCTTGCCTGCCGCGGGCTTGGCCGGTCGCCACTCGCATAGCTCATAGGCCGGCCCATAGATGCCCCAGTTCGCGCTCAGCGTGGAGGCCAGCACCGCCCGCTGGATGAACACGGAACGCCGCGCGTCGGGGTCCGCGACTTGCAATTGCTCGTGCAGGATGTCCGGGGTGTTGGGCCAAACGTTGGGGCGGAAAAAATCGCTTACCGGCGGGTTGCAGATCTCGGTGAAGTACTCCTCCAAGTCCTTCTTCGTGTTGCGCCATGTGAAGTAGGTATAGCCCTCGGTGTAGCCGCCCTTGGCGAGCGAGTACATCACGTGCGGCCGGGTGAAGGCTTCGGCGAGAAACAGCACCTCCGGCGTTTGCTGGTGAATTTGATCGATGCACCATTCCCAGAACGGCAGCGCCTTGGTGTGCGGGTTGTCCACGCGGAAGACCTTGACGCCGCGCTCGATCCAAAAAGTAAACACACCCAGCAGCGCGTCCCATAGCCCGCGCCAGTCGCTGGACTCAAAGTTCAGCGGGTAAATGTCCTGGTATTTCTTCGGTGGATTCTCGGCGTACTGGATCGTGCCGTCCGGCCGTGACTTGAACCAGTCCGGGTGTTCGACGACCCAGGGATGGTCGGGCGCGCACTGGAAGGCGATGTCCAGCGCCAGTTCCATGCCGTTAACTTTGGCGGCTTCGACCAGCGCTTGGAAGTCGCTAAAGTCACCAAGTTGCGGATGAATTGCGGTATGCCCGCCCTCGGCGCCACCGATCGCCCAGGGACTGCCCACGTCGCCCGGCTCCGCGGTAACGTTGTTGTTTTTGCCTTTGCGGAACTGCGTCCCCACGGGATGGATGGGCGGCATGTACAGGATGTCGAAGCCCATGGCCGCGATCTCCGGCAGCCGTGGGATCACGGTGCGCAGGGTGCCATGCTCCTCAGCATTCTTGCCCGTGGAGCGAGGAAACAGCTCGTACCAGGCGGAAAAGCGTGCGCGTTCGCGGTCGACCCATACCGGCATTTCATGCTCATACCGCGTGGCGTAGCTGAGGTCGGGATACTGCGCCACAAGGGCGAGGATGTCTTCGGAAAGCGGCTCATCGTATACCGGCAACTTTTTCGCGGCGGCGGCCCGCAACGCCGCGGCGGCGGCTTTCAGCTTGGTCGCGTCCGCGCCTTTAGCACGTCCGGCAGCTTCGTCGATCAACCGCGCGCCAATCTCCAACTGCAGCGGAATGTCCTGCGGCTCCACTTGCTGGGTCGGCTGCTTGGGGTCAGGCTGTGCGAGC
>CAXTRU010000108.1:1011-9893 GCA_964246665.1 uncultured Acidobacteriaceae bacterium | reverse complement strand
TTCGCGGAACTGACGGGTTTTCCGGAGATGCTGGGCGGGCGGATAAAAACGCTGCACCCCAAGGTGCATGGCGGCATCCTGCACCGGCGCGCGGATGCCGAGCATAGCGCCGCCGTGGAAGCGCATGGGATCCAGCCGATCGACATGGTGGTGGTGAACCTGTATGCGTTTGAGAAAACCGCGGCCAAGCCCGGAGTGGGGCTTGAGGAACTGATCGAGAACATCGATATCGGGGGGCCGTCGATGCTGCGCTCGGCGGCGAAGAACTTTGAGGATGTCGCGGTGGTGTCGTCGGCGGAGCAGTATGAGGCGTTGGCGGCTGAGATGCAGGCGAACGGTGCGGGCTTGAGCGGGGAGACGCGGTGGCGGTTAGCGCGAGCGGCGTTTGCGACGACGGCTGCGTACGACACGGCGATTGCGTCGACTTTGGAGGCTCGGGCGGAACCCACCCGTCGCGATGTAGCTGCGACGGATGGGGCACACGCACCTGGGGCAGGTGATGCGGTGGCTGGGGTCAGCCTGCCGGAGACGTTGCGGATTGTTGCTCCGCGCAAGATGAGCCTGCGGTATGGAGAGAACCCGCACCAGAGCGCGGCGCTGTATACAGACGGGTCGGCGTTGGGGATTGCCAATGCGGAGCAGCTGCAGGGCAAGGAGCTGAGCTACAACAACCTCGTCGACCTGGATGCGTGCTGGGCGCTGGCGAGCGAGTTTGATCAGACCGCGGTGGCGATCATCAAGCACACCAATCCTTGTGGGGTGGGGCTGGGGGCGACGGTGGCCGAGGCGTACGTGCGGGCGCTGGCCGCTGACCCGGTGAGTGCGTTTGGCGGGGTGATCGGGGTGAACCGCGAAGTGGACGGGGCCGCGGCCGCGGAGATCGCCAAGCTATTTGTGGAGGCGATTGTGGCGCCCGCTTTTACGGCGGAGGCGCTGCAACTGCTGGGCGCGAAGAAGAATCTGCGGGTGTTGCGCATCAAGCCGGCCGGTGTGGGGCGGGTGGTGAAGTCGCTGTCGGGCGGATTTCTGGTGCAGAACGAGGACCAGGCGCCGGTTTCGGCGGCGACGCTGAAGATGGTTACGGCGCGGTCGCCGAGCGAGGCGGAGATGGCGGCACTGTTGTTTGCGTGGCGGGTGTGCAAACACGTGAAGTCAAATGCGATCGTGTATGCGCGCGAAGAGGGTGGCTTTGGACAAACGGTAGGAGTCGGCGCAGGGCAGATGAGCCGGGTGGATGCGGCGCGGTTCGGGGCAATGAAGGCCGTGCTGCCGCTGCAGGGCACGGTGGCGGCGAGTGACGCGTTCTTTCCGTTTGCGGATGGGCTGGAGGCGGTGGCAAATGCGGGAGCGACGGCGGTGATCCAGCCGGGTGGTTCGGTGCGGGATGCCGAGGTGATTGCCGCAGCGGACCGGCTGGGGGTAGCGATGGCGTTTACGGGGGTTCGGCACTTCCGGCATGGTTAGGAAGCTGTGCCGATGGCAGTGGCCAGCGCGAGGCGTCGCCCGGTCAGCCATTGTTGGTAACACACCAACGGGTAGGCCGGGCCGCATCCAAAGCGTGTAGAGTACCGTCTAAACAGCTGTTTGCCATCGCGCTCGTGCAGTCCAGGACCCCATAGATGACCGATCGTTTTCGCGCTTCTTTTCTTCCTCTTACCTGTGCTCTTCTGACGATTCCTGGTTTGGCTGCGCAAACGCCGGCAAAGTCGCCGGCTGCGGCTACGGTGGCGACCCCGGCGGGTACGGACCGGGCTGCGTCGTATTACCACTACGGATTAGCGAAGATTTATGAGCAGCAGTTTCTGGCGAGCGGGCGTCAGGACCTGGCCACGCAGGCCATTGAACAGTACAAGTTGGCGCTGACCGCCGATCCGGAGTCGCCGCAACTCCAGGATGGCGTGGCGATGCTGTACTTCCGGCTGGGGCGCATCCGCGAGGCGGTGAACGCGGCGCAGGACCAGGTGAAAAAGCATCCGGATGATGTGGAAGCGCATGTGTTGCTGGGTCGGGTGTATGTGCGGTCGCTGGATGAGCGGTCGTCGCAGGGACCGCAAACGCAGGAGATGCTGCAGGCGGCGATCCACGAGTACGAAACGATCGTGCGCCTGAAGCCGAATGACCTGGACAACCACCTGCTGCTGGGTCAGCTGTACAGCATCGATCACGAGTCGGCCAAGGCGGAGGCGCAGTTCCAAGCGGCGCAGAAGATTGACCCGAACAGCGAGGATGTGGTGCTGCGGATGGCGCAGATGTACTCCGAGCAGGGCAATCTGCCGAAGGCGGCCAAGACGCTGTCGGACGTGCCTGCGGAGGATCGCAGCCCGCGGATGAATTTTGTGCTGGGCAACCTGTACGACCAAATGAAGCAGCCCAAGGACGCCGCCAAGGCCTACCAGGCGGCCGTCGACCAGGATCCGGACAACACCGACGCAAAGCGTGGGTTGGCATCGGCATTGCAGGCCTCGGGCCAGATGGACGCGGCGGCCAAGATCTATGGACAGATCCTTGGATCGGACCCGCAGGACGCGCAGAGCTTAATCCGCGAGGCCGACATCCAACGGCAGCAGGGCCACTATGACCAGGCCTTGGCGACCTTGAAGAAAGCCGAAGGACTGGTCTCCGACAACCTAGAGCTGAGCTACAACGAGGCCCTGACCTACGACGCGCTGGGGCGGTTTGACGACTCGATCCGGACGATGAAGGCGGTGCTGGCGAAGACGACTTCCGCCGACGGCAAGTATGAGGACGGGGACCGCAGCAACCGGGCGCTGTTTTTGGACCGCCTGGCAATTGTGTACCGCGAGTCGGGCAAGTACGACGATGCGGTGGCGACGTACAAGCAGATGATGGCGTTAGGGGGCGAATACCAGGCGCGCGGCGCTGAAGGCGAAGTGGATGCCTACCGCGACGCGCACCAGTGGAAGGCGGCGTTGGACGCAGCGGCGGCTGCGGCTAAGGCGATGCCCGACAACCACGATGTGCAGCTGAACTACGCGCGGCAGCTCGCCGACAACGGCAAGCTGGACGAAGGGCTAAAGATTGCCCAGGCGCAGATGAAGGGTACGCCGGACGACCGCGACATCTACGTGACGATCGCGGATATGCAGTCGCGCAGCAAGCACTACAAACAGGCCTCCGAGGCACTGGACAAGGCGGAGACGCTGGCCCAAAAGCCTGAAGACAAGCTATTTACCTTCTACTTCCGCGGGTCCATTCTGGAGCGGGAGAAGATGTATGACCTCGCCGACGAGCAGTTCCGCAAGGCTCTGGCGATCGATCCGGAAAATGCTGCCACTGAGAACGACTATGGCTACATGCTGGTGGAGCGCGGGGTCAAGCTGGATCAGGCGATGCGGATGCTGCAGAAAGCCGTGACGTTCGACCCGCAAAACGGGGCGTACCTGGATTCTTTGGCGTGGGCCTATTACAAGCAGGGCAACTACACGATGGCCGAGGACTACGAGCGCAAGGCGGTGCTTCGGCAGCCGGGTGACCCGTCGATCCTGGCGCACATGGCTGAAATCTACGCCCGAAATGGCAAACTGTCGCTCGCTGTGACGGAGTGGGAGAAGTCGGTGAGCCAGTACGCGACGTCGTTGCCTCCCGAGGCGGACCCGGCAGACGTAAGCCGGACACAGCATGACCTAGAGACGGCGCGGGTGCGGCTGGCGCATGCGGGATCTGGACCGGCTAAGTAGTAGGTAGCGGCGCGGCCGCTGCGCGCAGCACGATAAACTCGGCCTAGATGCACTTTGATCTGCGTAAATTTGGAGTTTTTGGGGCCGCGTTGGAGCGGATGTCGGCTCGCGTGTACCCGGCGCCGCCGGGAGACGGTCGCGGGCCGTTCGAGCGGGACCGGGATCGCGTGGTCTGGTCGCGTGCGTTTCGGCGACTGGCTGGCAAGACGCAGGTGTTTACCAGCCGGGCTTCGGACCACTTCCGTAGCCGGCTGACGCACACCATCGAGGTGGCGCAGGTCGCGCGGCAGATTGCGGCGGCGCTGGAGCTGAACGAGGAGTTGGCGGAGACGCTGGCTCTGGTGCATGACATTGGGCACCCGCCGTTCGGCCACGCCGGCGAGCGCGCGCTGGACCGTTGCTTGCAGAAGTATGGGCTGCGGTTTGACCACAATCTGCATGCGCTTCGCATCGTTGAGCGCTTTGAACAGCGGTACGCCGGTCATCGTGGGCTGAACCTGACGATTGGAACGCGGGAGGGCATCATCAAGCACTCGCGGGACTACACCGAGGCCGAACATCCGGAGCTGGCGGAATACCTACTGGATCAGAGCCCGCCGCTGGAGGCACAGATCATCGATCTGGCCGACGAGATTGCGTACCTGACCGCGGATCTGGATGACGGGGTGGAGTCGGGGCTGCTGGACGTACGGGACATCTGCGACCGGGTTGGCATCCTGGGGCGGTGTTTCAGTGCCGTGCGGCAGGCGCACCCTCGGGCGGAGGAGAAGTACGCCTTCCACGATGCGCTGCAGGCCATGCAGAAGCGACTGGTGACGGACCTGATCGAAAACACAGCCAGAAATGTGCGCGAGAGCGGGGCGGAGGACCTCGTGGGCATCCGCGCGCTGGGCCGGCGGGTGGCCGTGTTCTCGCCGGCGACCGAGGCGGAGCGACGGGAAGAGAAGCAGTTCCTGTACGACGCGCTGTACACCTGCACGGAACTGGAGCGCGAGCACGACAAGGCAGAAGACGTCGTCACTGAGCTGTTTGAGTTCTGGGCGAGGGAGCCGGAGGAGTTACCCGAGGCCTATTTTGCTGAGATTGAGAGCGAAGGCCTGGCGCGAGTAATCGCGGATTACATTGCGGGCATGACCGACAACTTCATCCTGCTGCAGTTTGCGGAAGTTCGGCGGCGGGTGCGCGCGCAGACGGCGGGGCGGAAGTGAAGACCTGCAATTGTGCCTCGGAGCCATTTAGACTTTGACTATGGCAGCTCTGGCAGAAGTACCAAGTCTCGCGCTGGATCTTTCCGGTTTATCTCTACCGGCTACCATCCGTACGTCCGTGCCGCTGACCGATGAGGAGTTAATTGCCTTTTCCGAGCGAAACAGGCTCTACAAAATCGAGAGGAATGCGGCAGGTGAGCTTGAAATTATGAGCCCGGTTGGAAGTGCAGGAAGCTATCTGGAAGCCGTTGTGATTGCTCAACTCGCACTGTGGGCCGAAGAGAACGGGGGCACGTTCTTCAGTTCTGGTGGAGGCTTTAAGCTTCCTGATGGGTCCACGCGAAGCCCGGATGCGGGATGGATGTCACAGGCATCCTGGGACGCGTTGGGTAAGGCCGAGCAAGATGGGTACGCTCCGCTTTGTCCTCAGTTCGTTGTGGAGGTGCTGTCTGTTCGAGACAGTCAGCCGATGTTGAAGCGAAAGATGCAGATGTGGATTGAAAATGGGGCACAGTTGGCTTGGCTAATTAACCCCTATGCAGGGACGGTAAGCATCTACCGGCCGGGCCAGCGGGAAGAGGTTCTACAGCGGCCCGAGGTGGTGGAAGCGGATGCCGTTGTGCCCGGCTTCCGGTTGAGGATGGCCCGGTTCTGGGATCACACGGGCGGTCAGGCCGAGTAGAACCGGCCGCTTTTCCAAAAGCCCGAAATCGTGGATAATAGGTGAGGACGCATCGCAGCATCCGTGCGCCCGCCCCCGCAGACAATCGGGGAAAGCTACAGGCAGGGTACGTTACCCTGCGTCGCGGCGTGCCAGGCTCAACCTGACGGGCTGCTTGCCAACCGGAGTGGTTGGCCAAACTTGAGGAGAACATCACATGCGCGAGATCATCACCCTGCAATGCCCGGTGTGCAAGAACCGGAACTACTCGACCACCAAAAACAAGAAGACCACCACGGGGCGTCTCGAGTTCTCCAAGTTTTGCAACACGTGCCGCAAGCACACGGATCACAAGGAAACGAAGTAAGCAGGGAATAAGGAACTAGGGGATTAGGGAAGGCGAGCATGCTTCCTGTGCCCTGACCCTGGTCCCTGCTTTTAGGGGAGTAAGCTCAACGGTTAAACTGTCGGTCTCCAAAACCGAACTTCTCGGTTCGAATCCGAGCTCCCCTGCCAGTCCTTCCCCGGATGCACCGGGATGTTGTACAGAGTTCGACCCCTCCTCCGGTGAGATGTGAGGGAGTTCAGGAGCAGCACCATGGCCAAGGCCGCTGTTGTGGAACCAACCTCCGAAACCACCGCTGTCGAGCGGGCTGCGTCGGGCCCCAAGCGGCTGGCTGAGTTCCTGCACGATACTCGCCAAGAGATGCACAAGGTGGTGACGCCCACCCGCGAGGAAGTTCGCACCAATACCATCATCGTGATTGCGACCGTGTTTCTGTTTGCGGCGTACTTCGCGGTGATTGATAACACCCTGGGCAGGCTGATCGACCGCGGTCTGCTGAAGCTTACCGGTCACTAAATCAGTAGCCCCCGGCAGGACCGGAACAAAGACGGTACGAGATTCACCTATGGCATACGACGACGAGACGAACGAGCAGGGGCCTGAGGCCACCAACGAGACCGAGGCGTTTGACGCCGGTACGGTGGCGGAGGGCTACAACCCGAACGAGGGTGCGGATACCGCAGACGGCCTGGCGCCAGAGGGCGGTGATGTCGCCGTGGCCGAGGCGCCCCAGAACAACTTCAAGTGGTACATCATCCATGCGTACTCCGGCTTTGAGCGCAAGGTGAAGGAATCGCTTGAAAGCCGTGTCCGGGCATACCACCTGGAAGATCGCGTCGGACGCATCGAGATCCCGACTGAGCCGACCACCGAGCTCCGCAATGGCAAGAAGTACACCATCGACCGCGTGTTTTTGCCCGGCTACGTCTTTGTAGAGATGGCGCTCGACAACGACCTTTGGCATGTGGTGAAGAACACGCCGCGGGTCACGGGGTTCCTGCAGACGGGCGATCAGCCCAATGCACTTTCCGAGCAGGAGGTCAGCGCGATGTTGAATCGTGCGGACGTCACCAAGGAAAAGCCCAAGCTCAAGCTCAAGTTCACCAAGGGCGAGCAGGTCCGCATCACCGAGGGGCCGTTTGCCAATTTCAATGGCGCCGTCGACGACATCAACGAAGACAAGCAGACCCTCAAGGTCATGGTTTCGATTTTCGGACGTCCGACGCCGACCGAGGTTTCCTTCGCCAGCGTAGAAAAAGCAGAGGAATAAATCCGACGCAGGTCTCTCCGCTACGCGGCTGCGCCGCTTCGGTCGAGATGACAGACGTAAGAGTTTCAGGAGTCGCAGCCCGGCCGCTTCACCGGACCTTCTAACTCCTGCCGCAGTACAAAATTCGTCAGCGGGTTCGACCCGCGGCACAAGAAGGATTCATCATGGCACCGAAGAAGATCAATGGCTACGTCAAGCTCCAGGTCATGGCCGGCAAGGCTACCCCGGCTCCCCCAATCGGCCCAGCGCTCGGTCAGGCGCAGGTCAACATCATGGAATTCTGCAAGCAATTCAACGATCGCACCAAGGACCCGGGTCTGGTCGGTATGACGATCCCGGTCGTGATCACGGTGTACGCGGACCGCACGTTCACGTTCATCACCAAGACCCCACCTGCTCCGGTGCTGCTGTTGAAGGCAGCCGGTGTGGCGAAGGGCTCGGGCGCACCGAACAAGGACAAGGTCGGCAAGGTGACCGAGGCGCAGATCATGGACATTGCCAAGCAGAAGATGCCGGACATGAACGCGGCTTCTGTGGAAGCGGCAGCGAAGACCATTCGTGGCACAGCCCGGTCCATGGGTCTGGATGTCATCGCATAAATTACTAGGTCAGGGAAAGCCACAGGGCGGGGGTTGTCCCCGGGCCTCCCGCTTTTCGCAGGAAGTACTTTGGGAGAAGCTGAACTCTGTTCCCCCTAGCGAACGGGGTGTGAGTACGTCATGACATCTGGCGTGGATCAAGGGATCGTTGTGCTTGGCAGCTTTGTGGCCGACGTGAGCTTTCGGGCGGCGCGGCTGCCGGTATGGGGCGAAACGGTGATGGGCTCGGGATTTGCACTGGGGCCTGGAGGCAAGGGGTCGAACCAGGCAATCGCGGCGGCGCGGGCAGGTGCCCGGGTGCAGATTCTGACGAAGCTGGGCGACGATGCCTTTGGGCAGCTTGCGCGTGGTACGTGGGCCGAGGCTGGGGTGAACGCATCGTTGGTGGAGACGGTGGCCGAACCCACAGGTGCGGCCGCGATCCTGATTGATCAAAACACGGGTGAGAACGCAATTGTGGTTGTGCCGGGCGCGTGCTTCGCGTTCAGCCCGGAGGATGTGGACCGCCATGCGGAAGCAATCCGGAGCGCGTCGGTGCTGCTGGTTCAGCAGGAGCTACCGCTGGAGACGGTGGAGCGCGGACTTTTGGTCGCGCGGCATGCTGGCGTGGTGACTATCCTCAACCCCGCTCCGGCGCCGGTTTCCGGTATCCCTGCGCCGATGTTGCGACTGGCAGATTTCGTGATTGCGAACGAGAGTGAGGCGGCGCTGCTGGCTGGCAGACGCGTCAGCAGCATTGAAGATGCCGAAGCGGCGGCCAGGCACTTGCTGGCGCTTGGGGCGCGGGGTGTGGTGGTGACGCTGGGAGCCCGTGGCGCGCTGGTGTGCCTGCCGGACGCTGCGCCTGTGCTGGTGCCCGCCTTCGACGCCGGTGCGTGCGTGGAGACGACCGGGGCGGGAGACGCGTTCTGCGGCGCCTTTGCGGCAGCGCTGGTGCAGGGCCGGAACACTGTAGAGGCGGCGCGCTTTGCAAGCGTGGCCGCGGGGATCTCGGTGACGCGGGCGGGGACGGCTGCGTCGATGCCGAAACGGGTTGAGATCGAGGAGGCGTTGCAGCGACTGTAAGGTGGCGAGAGTCGAGAATTAGGCGAAGAGCCGCG